>NZ_LDRU01000160.1 GCF_001476285.1 Microbacterium testaceum
GTCGGCATCCCTGTCGGGGTCAGAGGCGGTTCGACGCCTCGGTGAGGACCGAACGGAGGATCTGTTCGATCTCGGTGAACTCGGCGGGGCCGAGGGTCAGGGGAGGGGCGAGCTGGATGACGGGGTCACCCCGGTCGTCCGCGCGGCAGTAGAGGCCCGCGTCGAACAGGGCCTTCGACAGGAAGCCGCGCAGCAACCGCTCGGACTCGTCGTCGTCGAAGGTCTCTTTCGTCGCCTTGTCCTTGACGAGTTCGATGCCGAAGAAATAGCCGTCGCCGCGCACGTCGCCCACGATCGGCAGGTCAAGGAGCTGCTCGAGCGTGGAGCGGAACAGCGGCGAGTTCGTGCGGACGTTCTCCAGCAGTCCCTCCTCCTCGAACACGTCGAGGTTCTCGAGCGCGACGGCGGCCGAGACGGGGTGTCCGCCGAACGTGTAGCCGTGCGGGAACGAGGCGTCGCCGTGGGCGAAGGGCTCGTAGATCCGGTCGCTGATGATCGTGCCGCCGAGAGGGGAGTATCCGCTGGTCACGGCCTTGGCGAACGTGATCATGTCGGGCTGGTAGTCGTAGGCCGAGGCGCCGAAGTAGTGGCCGAGGCGACCGAAGGCGCAGATGACCTCGTCGGACACGAGCA
>NZ_LDRU01000161.1 GCF_001476285.1 Microbacterium testaceum
CATCGGCGGCTTCGAGGGCACCCCCGACCCGGCGGTGTTCAAGCGGTGGATCGCCTACGGGATGTTGTCGTCGCACAGCCGTTTCCACGGCTCGGACTCGTACCGGGTGCCGTGGGCGTTCGACGAGGAGGCGGTCGACGTCACACGGCTGTTCTCGCGTCTCAAGCTCCGCCTGATGCCGTACCTGTACGCGGCGGCGCGCGAGTCCGCGGCGACCGGTGTCCCGGTGATGCGGCCGATGGCGCTCGAGTTCCCCGACGACCCGACGACCCTGCATCTCGACCGCCAGTACATGCTCGGCGGTGATCTGCTCGTCGCGCCGGTGTTCTCGGCATCCGGAGATGTGTCGTTCTACCTGCCGGACGGGGAGTGGACGCACCTGCTCACCGGGGAGCGGGTGGTCGGCGGCGGGTGGCGCCGTGAGGCGCACGGCTTCGACTCGCTGCCCCTGTACGTGCGGCCGGGCGCCGTGCTGCCGTGGGGTGCGCGCGAGGATCGGCCCGACTACGACTACCTCGACGGGCTGTCGCTGCGGGTGTTCCCCGGGGGCTCGGGGGTGGCCGAGGTCACCGTGACGGCGCCGGACGGGCGGAGCGAGACGTTCCGCGTGGACCGGGGGGATGTGACGGAGTAGGGGCTGTCTCTTATAC
>NZ_LDRU01000162.1 GCF_001476285.1 Microbacterium testaceum
GCCCCCGACCAGCGCGGCGAGCCCGTCGATTTCAAGGGCACCCTCGACAACGGCTCGCCCGTGTCGAGTGCCGACTTCTCGGGCAAGGTGCTCGTCGTCAACTTCTGGTACGCGACGTGCGGCCCCTGCATCATCGAGGCGCCGCGGCTCGAGCAGGCGTATCAGTCGTTCCAGGGCCAGGACGTCGCCTTCCTCGGCATCAACACGTACGACCAGGGTCCGACCGCGCTCTCGTTCGCGCGCGACAACAAGGTGTCGTACTCGAGCGCGCTCGCCGTCAACGACGCCGAGCTCAAGCTCGCGTTCAATGACAAGACGCCCCTCAACGCCACCCCCACCACCCTCGTGCTCGACAAGCAGGGACGCGTGGCGGCCCGCATCATCGGCGAGCTGCCCGAGGCGTCGATCCTCGAGTCCATGGTGCGTACCGTGCTCGAGGAGAACGCGTGAATCCGGGCGCTCTCGTCTTCGACGGGGCACTCTGGCTCGCGATCCCCATCGCCCTCGCCGCGGGACTGATCTCGTTCCTCTCGCCCTGCGTGCTGCCGCTGGTACCCGGATACCTCGGCTTCATCGGCGGTGCCGTCGCACCGCGGGGGAGCTCGGCATCCGGGAACGGTCGCGGTCGTCTGCTCGGCGGAACCCTGCTCTTCATCGCCGGCTTCACCGTCGTCTTCATGGCGCTCAACGTGCTCGGCGGGGCCGCGGGGGCTTTCTTCACCCGCTACGCCGACGTGATCACGCGCATCGTGGGCGTCGTCATCATCCTCATGGGCCTCGTCTTCATCGGGCTCTTCGGCATCGCCCAGCGCTCCGTGCGGATGCAGGCGCGC
>NZ_LDRU01000163.1 GCF_001476285.1 Microbacterium testaceum
CATGTTGACGAAGGCATAGAAGCTCAGGCGCCGGGTGTCGATGCCCGACAGGCGCGCCGCCTTCTCGTTGCCGCCCAGGGCATAGACCCGGCGGCCGAGCGTGGTGCGGCGGGTGACGAAGTCGAACAGAACGATCAGCACCGCCATCACCACCAGCACGTTGGGCAGGCCGCGGTAGGAGGCCAGCATCCACGAGAAGCCGATCAGGAGGCCCGCGAACACCAGCGTCGTGGCCGCGAACAAGCCGGCAGGCTCGACCGCGATGCCGTGGGCCTGATGGCGCTGCCGTCCGCGCCAGCCGGCAACGGCGAAGGCGGCCGCCATGGCCACGCCCAGCAGCAGCGAAGTCAGGCGCAGGCCCTGGATGCCGAAGCCGTCGGGGATGAAGCCCGAACTCAGGCGCTGGAAGGTGTCGGGGAAGGGGCCCACCGACTGGCCCTGCAGCAGTGCCAGCGCCAGGCCCTTGAACACCAGCATGCCGGCCAGCGTGACGATGAAGGAGGGGATGCGCGCATAGGCCACGAACCAGCCCTGCGCCGCACCGATGAGCGCGCCGCCCGCCAGGCAGGCCAGCGTGGCCGGGATCACCGGCCAGTCGTGGTTGACCATCAGCACCGCGGCCAGGGCGCCGACGAAGCCGCTGAC
>NZ_LDRU01000164.1 GCF_001476285.1 Microbacterium testaceum
GAGGTGGGCGACGTCGACGGTGTGCCGGATGCCGGTCGCCGAGATCACGAAGTCGGCCTCGGCGGCCGCTCGGGCGAGAGTACGGACGGGGAACCCCGCGAAGGCCGCCTGGAGGGCCGCGACCGGATCGGTCTCGGTGACGATCACGCGCGCACCCAGAGCCGCGGCGTGCTCGGCGATTCCGGAGCCGACGCGCCCGTAGCCCACGACGACGACGGTGGCTCCGCGCAGCGACCGGTTCGCGACGTCGGCGACCGCGAAGACGACCGACTGCCCCGTGCCGTGCCGGTTGTCGAACAGCGACTTCGATCGCGCGTCGTTGGCGGCGATCACGGGGATGCGCAGCGCACCCTCGGCGTGCATTCGTCGCAGGGGTCGGACGCCGCTCGTGGTCTGCTCGGTCGCGCCGCGCATCTCGGCGACGACGTCGGGACGCTCCAGGTGCACGAGGCGGATCGTCGAGGCACCGTCGTCGACGATCACCTCGGGTCGGTGGTCGAGCAGCGCGAGGGCGTTCTCGCGGTCCTCGGAGCGGCCGGCATCCGCCCGCGCGTACACCGCGAGACCGGCGTGCGCGA
>NZ_LDRU01000165.1 GCF_001476285.1 Microbacterium testaceum
GGCCCGAGGCGGCGGATGCGAAAATTCTCCCATGATCGCCGAGCGCAACGTCCCCCTTCAACCCCACAACAGCTTCGGCATCGTCGCCCGCGCGCAGCAACTCGTGCGCATCCGCAGCGAGGACGACATCGCCGAGGTGCTGGCCCGCGAGGACTGGCGCGAGACGCCCAAGTTCGTGCTCGGCGGCGGCAGCAACATCGTCATCACCGGCGACGTCAAGCCGCAGGTGCTCAAGGTCGAGATTCCCGGCCGCCGCGTGGTCGAGGACACGCCCCGCGCCTGCATCGTGGAGATCGGCGCCGGCGAGCCGTGGCACGACACCGTGCGCTGGACGCTGGAACAGGGCTGCCCCGGCCTGGAGAACATGGCCATGATCCCGGGCACCGTGGGCGGGGCGCCGGTGCAGAACATCGGCGCCTATGGCGTCGAGCTGCAGGACCGCTTCGAATCGCTGGACGGCATCGACCTGGAGACCGGCCGCCGCTTCACGCTCGACGCGGCCCAGTGCGCCTTCGGCTACCGCGATTCCGTGTTCAAGCACCCGCCGGGCAGCGGCCCCAACGATTTCGGCCTGGCCGGCCGTGCGGTCATCACGCGGGTGCGGCTGCGCCTGCCGCGGCCGTGGAAGCCGGAACTGGGCTACCTGGACCTGGCGCGCAAGGCGGCCGAGAGCGGCATTG
>NZ_LDRU01000166.1 GCF_001476285.1 Microbacterium testaceum
GGCGATGGCCGTCGTGTGCAGGGTCGGGGCGTCGATCGCCTGCTGCGGCGTGTATCCGCCGACGAGCATGCGCAGGAGCACCGGCAACTGCCACTGGTCCTGCTGGTCGCCACCCGGAGACCCGAGCGCGGTGACCTCGTCTCCTCGCGTGAGAAGGGTCGGCGTCAGAGTGGTTCGGGGTCGTCGCCGCGGTGTGAGCGAGGCGGGGTGTCCCGGAACCAGCCAGGTCATCTGCAGGCGGGTGCCGAGGCAGAACCCCAGTTCGGGGATGGTCGGCGAGGACTGCAACCACCCGCCCGACGGCGTCGCCGAGATCGCGTTTCCCCAGCGGTCGATGACATCGATGTGGCAGGTATCCCCGCGCGTCTGCCCCGAACGATCAACCGTGGGTTCACCCGTTGCGCCCGCGGAGACACCCGCTTCGGTCCTAAGGGGAGGAATCACCGGATGCCGTCCCTCGGGCGCCCCGGGACGGAACTCGCGCGACGCCTCGCCGGCGATCAGATCCCGCCGCCGGGTGACGTAGTCGTCCGCCAGCAGGGCAGCGGGGGACACCGTTCCATCGCCGTCGCCGAACCACACGTCGCGATCCGCGTAGGCGAGCTTCTGCGCCTCGAGGACGGTGTGCGCACCGAGCCCAC
>NZ_LDRU01000167.1 GCF_001476285.1 Microbacterium testaceum
CTCCGACGCGGAGCTCCGCAAGAGCTATGCCGCGTTCATCCGCTTCGCCGCGAAGGACGGGCAGCGTCCGGGAACGGCCCCCGGGCAGCTGCCGCAGGGATTCGTTCCGCTCCCCGAGGGATGGCAGACCCTCGCCCTCACGGCCGCGGACGATATCGAGGCGGGACGGATGCCGAGCCTCGGCGGCACACCGACCCCCACGGCGAACGGCCCCGCGGCGGGCGTGCCCTTCCCCAGCGGCGGTGTCGTGGGCAGCGCCCCGGCCGCAGCCGCCCCCGCTCCCGCTGCCCCGGCGCAGGCCTCCGCCCCGGACCCCGTGGCATCCGGTTCCGCCGCCCCCGCTCGGACGGGTGGCACCACACCCGACGATCCGGATATGGGCGCCCTGCCGGCCGCGCTCCCGGCCAGCGTCGCGGGCGGGCTCGCCGCCGCCTTCGCCGTGCCCCTCTTCGGACGACTGCGCCGTCGGCTCTGACGCCGCGCCGGTCTCCGTTCCCCAGACCCGTCCTCTCGCAACTGAACACCCGAATCACATCTGTGCACCACACCAATCGAAAGGCATTGAGTTGAAGCTCAAGAAGCTGGCCGCCATGGGCGCGGCTTGCGGTATCGCGATCGCCGGCCTCGGCGTCGCCTCCATGGCCTCGGCCGAGCCGGTCTCGAACAGCTACTCGCTGGTCGGTTCCGACACGCTGCAGGACGCGGCCAACGCGATCACGAACGGAACGACCCTCACGGGCTCGCTCGTCCGTGTGACCTCCACCAACAAGACGCTCGGCAGCTTCGACGCGTTCGGTTCCACGGCCATCCAGACCAAGCAGGGCGGTCCGTTCTTCGGCCGTCCCGCCGGTTCGGGCGCGGGTGTCACGGCGCTCCGCGCCTCGATCACCGGTGCCGCCTACTCGGGCAACAAGGGAGTCCCCGCCCGCACGATCACCGGTCAGGTCGACATCGCGCGCTCCTCGAGCGGCCCGGGCACCAACGCGAACGCCAACGGTCTGCTCGCCTACATCCCCTTCGGGCGCGACGCCG
>NZ_LDRU01000168.1 GCF_001476285.1 Microbacterium testaceum
GGCGTAGAACGAGCCGTTGACCAGGCCCAGCAACAGCTGGCTCAGCAAGGCGGGAAGGGAGACGGTCATGGCGTTGGCGCGAAGGTACTCGGTCGACCAGGCCTGGGGTCAGGCCCGGCGCGCGGTGCGGCGGCATCGGGCGGCCCGGGGCGCCCGATGCCGCCGGCCCGTCACTTCCACAGGGCGCACTTGCTCTCGGCCTTGGTGGTGAACACCTGCTCGCCCGGCAGCGGCTTGACCACCTTGAGGTAGTCCCACGGGCGCTTGGACTCGGACGGCTTCTTGGCTGCGACCAGGTACATGTCGTGCACGAAACGGCCGTCGGCGCGGATCTGGCCCTTGCCGTAGAAGTCGCTCACCGGCGTCTTCTTGAGCTGCTCCATCACCTTGTCGGAATCGGTGGTCTTGGCGGCTTCCACCGCCTTGAGGTAGGTCATGGTGGCGGAGTAGTCGGCCGCCTGGATGTCGGTGGGCATGCGCTTGGTCTTGTCGAAGAAGCGCTGGGCCCACTTGCGCGTGTCGTCGTTCATGTCCCAGTACCAGCTGGTGGTGTGCAGCAGGCCTTCGGTGTTCTTCAGGCCCAGGCTGTGGATGTCGGACAGGAAGACCAGCAGGCCAGCCGTCTTCATCGTCTTGTCGATGCCGAACTCCTTGGCCGCCTTGATCGAGTTGATGGTGTCGCCGCCGGCATTGGCCAGGCCCAGGATCTGGGCCTTGGAGTTCTGCGCCTGGAGCAGGAAGGACGAGAAGTCGCTGGCGTTCAGCGGCGT
>NZ_LDRU01000169.1 GCF_001476285.1 Microbacterium testaceum
GGGCAGGGAGATGTTCATGGTGCCCATGCGGCGTACTCTGCATGCTTTGGCAAAAATTGGCAAGAAATCCCTGCCAAGGCGCCGTTCACTGCAGCTTGATCCCCCGCGCCTGAATGATCCTGCTCATGATCGCCGCCTCGTCCTGCACGCGCAGGCGCATGCCCTCGGGCGAGGTGCCGACCGGCTGCCAGCCCTTGTCGAAGAGCTGCTGGCGCACCTCGGGGTTCTTCATGATCGTGGCGATTTCCTGGGTGATGCGCGCCTTGGCGGCGGGCGACAGGCTGGCGGGGCCGAGCAGGGCGGTCCAGACCTCCAGGTTGAAGTCGCGCACGCCCAGGTCGGCCAGGGGCGCGTACTCCGGCGCCAGGGTGCTGCGGCCGCTGGTCAGGCCGATGGCTTTGAGCTTGCCAGCCTTGACCTGCGGAATGGCGATGGCCGGGGGCACCAGGGCCAGCTGCACCTGGCCGCCGATCATGGCGGTCACCACCTGCGGATTGCCGGCGTAGGGCACGTGCGTGGCGTCCATGCCGGGGATGCGGTTCTTGAGCAGTTCCATGCCCAGGTGGCCGACCGAGCCCACGAGAC
>NZ_LDRU01000017.1 GCF_001476285.1 Microbacterium testaceum
ACAGGATGCCACGGACCTACGGCCCGCGGAACGTCAGCCCGCGTCGCCGAGGTTGTCGGAGAGGATCTCGAGCACGCGGGACCGGGAGAGGTCGGCCTCGCCCGCGCGGACGGCGGCCACCGCGTCGACGAACGCCTCGGCGAACACCGCGTGCGCGATGCGGGAGGTGTGCTCGAGCTCGTCGCGGAACGTGCCACCCGACGCGAGCACGAGGGAGAGGTCGGCGCGCTCCGTCAGCGGCGAGGCCGAGAACGACGTCAGGGCGATCACTCGCGCCCCCGCGGCACGCGCGGCGGACGCCGCGCGCAGGCTCGCCTCGTTCGCCCCCGAGCCGCTGATCACGACGCAGACGTCCTCGGGAGCGAGGTGCCGGGCCGCGATCTGCTGCCCGATCGGGTCGCCCACGGTCTCGGCCGGGCGGCCCACGGCGGTCAGACGCATCGCGAGGTCGATCGCGACCGGTGCCGAGAGGCCGCTGGCCACCACCAGTAGCCGCCGGGCGGCGACGACCGCGGCGACGGCGTCCGAGACCCCCTCGGCATCCAGCAGACTCGTGACCGCCCGCAGGTCGTCGGCGATGCGATCGATCGCGGAACGGATGCCGCCGAGCGCGCCGTCCTGTGCGACCGGGGCGACCGCCCGGCGACCCCGTTCGGCGGCGAGCGCCACGCGCAGTTGCGGATACCCGCGGTATCCGAAGGTCTGGCACGCGCGCACGACCGAGGAGCGCCCCACGCCCACGCGGTCGGCGATCTGCTGCGCGGTGAGCTCGATGACGGCATCCGGATCATCGACGATGAGGTCGGCGACGCGGCGCTCGCTCGGCTGCAGGGAGTTGCGCACCGCGGCGATGCGCGCGGTGACGGGCACCTCAGCGGACACGGGGACCTTCCATGATGCGGCGGCGGATGCGACCCGACACGGCGTCGATCGCGACGGTGACGACGACCACGACGATCAGGAGCATCCCCACCGTCGACCACTCACGGTACTGGGTGTACGAGGTGAGCATGTCGCCGATGCCGCCCACGCCGATCAGGCCCAGCACGGCCGACGCGCGCACGTTGATCTCGAAGCGGTACAGCCAGAACGAGAAGAACGTCGGCGCCGCCTGCGGCCAGACGCCCCAGCGCAGCACCTGCGCGGTCGACCCGCCGGCGGCCCGGGCGGCCTCGATGGGACCGGGGGCGACGTTCTCGACCGCCTCGTAGCCCCACTTTCCGAGCGTTCCCACTCCCCCGACCGCGAGGGCGAGTGCGCCGGTGAGAGGGGTGAGGCCGGTGACCGAGAGGATGATGATGGCGAAGACGAGTTCGGGCACGGCACGCACGAGCGAGAAGACGAAGCGCAGGGCGACCCGAACGGGCGCGGGTCCGAAACCGCGCGCCGCGATGAGCGAGAGCGGGGTGGCGATCAGGATGCCGAGCACCGTGCCGATCCACGCCATCTCGACGCTGCGCCACGTCTGCCAGAGCGCCTCGGGCAGCTTCGCCCAGTTGGGCGAGAGGAACATCAACCCGAGGTAGCGGACGATCTCGGCGGGGAGCTCGCCGAGCCGCGACCACGTGATGTCGGCCGACCAGAAGGCCGCGATCACGATGACGCTGACCGCGACCCACGACAGGGTGCGAAGCGGCCGACGCCGGCGCGCGGGCACGGCGAGCGCCGCGGGGCGGGCGGGGGCGAGGACGGTCATACGAGCCTCCGGCGGATCGCGTCGCTGACGGTGTCGAGCACCACGACGATCACGAGGATCTCGAGGATGACGAGAGACAGCTGGTCGTAGCGGTAGAAGGTGCGCACCGCGTCGATGAGGAGGCCGATGCCGCCCGCGCCGACGAGTCCGAGCACCGTGGACGCGCGGACGTTGAGCTCGAAGACGTACAGCGTCTGCGAGACGAACGTGGGCCAGGTGTCGGGCAGCGCGATCGTGCGGTTGATCTGCGTCTGCGAGCCGCCCGCGGCGCGCCCGGCCTCGAGCGGGCCGGCGTCGGTGGCGTCGATCGACTCGGACACGAGCTTCACGACGATGCCGACGTTGAACAGCACGAGCGCCAGGATGCCCGGCAGCGCTCCGACCCCGACCATGGCGACGAGCACCGCCGCGTAGACGAGCTCGGGCACCGCGCGGATCACGTTCAGGATGCCGCGCACGAGAGCCCGTGTCGGGGTGAACGGATTGGTGGGCCGCGCGGCCCAGAAGCTCACCGGCAGCGAGATCGCCGCCCCGACGGCCGTGCCGATGACGGCCATCTGCAGCGTCTCGAGGATCGGGCCGACCGTGCGGGGGAAGAACGTCCAGTCGGGGGTGAGCAGTTCGACGATGCGGAGTGCGCCCTGCTGCCAGTTGCGCGCGATCGCGGCGAGGTCGAGACCGACACCGACCCCCGGCAGGCACATGACCGCCGTGACGGCGACGATCACGAGCGCGGCGGCCCACGGCATCCATCGTCCTCTCGGACGCGGAGGAACGGTGAGGGAGGTCATCGCTCGAGCCGATCGGCCGCGGTCACCGAGCGACCGTAGATCTCGGCGAAGTCGGCATCGGTGGCGGATGCCGCGGGCCCGTCGTACACGATCTCTCCGGCGCGCATGCCGATCATGCGCGTGCCGTACTCGCGGGCGAGGTCGAGCAGGTGGAGGTTCACGAGCACCGTGATGCCGAGGTCGTCGTTGATGCGGCGCAGGTCGTTCATCACGCCGCGCGCGGTGGGCGGGTCGAGGCTCGCGACGGGTTCGTCGGCGAGGACGATGCGCGGCTGCTGCGTGAGCGCGCGGGCGATCGCGACGCGCTGCTGCTGGCCGCCGGAAAGCGCCGAGGCGCGGTCCCAGACCTTGGGCAGCATCCCGACGCGGTCGAGCGCCTCGAACGCGAGCTCGCGATCCTCGGGCCGGTACGCGCCGAGGAGCGTGCGCCACAGCGGGGTGTGCGCGAGGCGGCCGACGAGCACGTTGTTGAGCACGCTCGTGCGCCCCGCGAGGTTGAAGCTCTGGAACACCATGCCGATGTGACCGCGCGTCTCGCGCAGTCGACGGCCGGAGGCGCCGTCGATGCGGCGTCCACCGACCTCGACCGTGCCCGAGGTCGCCGGCACGAGACCGTTGATCGTCCGGATGAGCGTCGACTTGCCCGAGCCCGAGAGCCCCACGACGGCGACGAGGTCGCCCGGGGCGATGTCGACGCTCACGTCGCGCAGCCCCATCGTGCCGTTGGGGTAGCGCACCGAGACGCCGTCGAGGCGGATGCCCCAGGGCGCCGAGGTCTGAACCTCGACGCCCCGGGTCACGGAACCGGTGGTCACTGGAGTCCGAGCTCCTGCGCGGCGCGGGCGACGACGTCGAGCGACGACGGGTCGGCCGGGGCGAGCTTGGTGATCGAGTAGACGGCTTTGAGCGCGGCAGAGCCCTCGTCGGTGGTCGAGTACTCCTCGAGCGCCGTCGAGATCTTCTTCTGCAGCTCGGGCGAGAGGTCCTTCGACACGGCGACGCCGTCGTTGGGGATCTCGTTGGTCAGGCCGAAGACGACGACCTTCTGGCCCACGTCGGGCTTGTCCTTCTGCACGAGCGTGCGCGCGTCCCAGAAGCTGAAGCCGACCTCGGCGTCGCCGTTGTACACCGCGAGCACGGACGCGTCGTTGGCGGTGACGGGAACCTTCTGGAAGCCGCTGTCGATGTCGACGCCGGCCTCCTTCAGCGCGAGCATCGGGTAGATGTACCCGGCGGGCGAGCCGGGACCGAGCACGGCGACCTTGGCTCCCGCGATCTTGGTGATCGAGTCGAGCCCGGCCGGGCCCTTCAGCGCGTCGGCGCCGTTGCAGAAGCTCATGCCGTCGCGCTCGACGACGGGCGTCGAGCAGTACTTGTCGGGGTTGTTCGTCATGAACTGGCCGGGGTAGGTGATGTTGCCGTTGCGCTCGGTCTGGAGGACGACCGATGCGCCGTAGCGGTCGTTGGCCTGCCAGAGCTGAAGCGACGGCAGGAAGCCGATCTGGGCCTGGCCCGCACCCATGGCCTCGACGGCGGCCTGGTAGTCCTTCGACACCACACCGGTGACCGGGATGCCGAGCTTCTCGGTGAGCATGTCGGTGAGGGGCTTCGCGGTGTCGACGAGGTTCGCCTGATCCTGGGAGGGGACGAGGGCGAGCACGAGCGAGCTCGGGTCGGCGGCGGGCTCGGACGCGGCCCCGGCGGCGCCGGAGCACCCGGCGAGCGAGACGGAGGCGAGGGCTGCCGCGGCGAGGGCCGTGGCGAGACGGAGACGACGAGTGTTCATGATTCCTTCTGCGGGTCGGGTGGAGATCAGGCGGAGAACGGAAGACGGGCGGCCTGCACCCACTGGGCGAGCGCCGGCAGGAGCTCGTCGAGGGTGTCGGCGCGGTAGGTGGGGTGGGCGGCGGGGTCGGGGTAGCCGCCGACGAGGGCGGTCGCGTGGCCGCGGGCGTGCGCGGGTGCGAGGTCGTTGCGCCAGACATCGCCGATCGTGAGCACGGGGGTGCCCGCCTCGAGGCTGTCGAGCAAGGCCTCGAGCCCCGCGGGCTTGGCCGCGTCGGTGACGATGCGGTCGAACAGTCCCGCCAGGCCGAGCGAGGCGAGGGCCTCGTCGAGCCGGGTCGCCGGCGCGTTCGTGACGAGGAGGCGCTCGGCATCCGTGGTCCGGAGAAACTCCGCGAGGCCGGCGGCGACCGCGACGGGCGCGTCAGGGGTGCCGAGCTGGGCGCGACTGGCGGTGTAGGCGGCGGCGAGCGCGTCGTCGCCGATCCCCTCGGCCTCGGCGACGCGGCGGACGACGTCGTAACCGTCGATCGCGTCGCCCGAGGGCTCCGCGAGGCGAGCGGCCACGGCGGAGACGAGGGCGTCGGCGGATGCCGCGTGCGCGGCGACCGCGCGGGCATAGGCCAAGAGGGGGCCGTCGCCGAGGGCGACGGTACCGTCGAAGTCGAAGATGAGGACGGGGCGAGGCAAGGAAGCTCCTGTCGTGGACGTTGCGTCCATGATGCGCCCCAAATGTGGACGGAATGTCCACGTTAGATGAACGCCGTGTAAACGATGCGCGGGAGCGTCGTAGCGTGGAGCGGTGCAGACCCTCGACGCCGCCGCGCACCTCGCCGTCTCCGACCCCGCGTCCGCGATCGACTCGCTCCCCTGGCTCGCCTCCGCCCTCGCCGACGACCGCGCCGCCGGGCGCTTCGACGCGTGGGGACGTTCGACGGTGATCGATGAGAACGTCGGGGCGGCCGTGCTCCCCCGCGGGGTGTTCGACGAACTGCACGAGCGGGCGGGCCTCGCGGCGGAGTGGCCGATCGGCAACGCCGGGGTGCTGCACGTCTACGGCTATCTGCTCTCGACGACGCCCACCCCGTACGGCTTGAAGCGCGAGCGGTGGCTGTCGGGCGAACTGGAGCGCGCGTGCGGGCTCGAGACCGGGGCGCTGCTGCCCTGGGCGCCGCCGGAGACGCTGCTGTCACGCGCGACCGCGGCGGCCTCGACCCTGCTGGCCCGCGCCGACGCCGTGACCGAGGAGTTCGAGGGCCGCACGGCACGGATCGCGCTCGGCGTCCCGCTGCCCGACGGCTCCGCGGCTCTGGCCTACGCCGTCGACGGGCGGATCGTCACGATGTTCCCGGTGGCCGATCCCGGCGGCGTGCGGGCGGGCCTGGGCGCCCCGCGGCTGAGGTGGAACGCGGCCTGACCGGCCCTCGGGGACCGTCAGGCGGAGTTCCCCGCCGACACGCCGGGCCACGGCATCCCGGACCGGCGTGTCACCCACGGACCCCGCACGACGGCACGGCCAACCCACCCGGAGCCGTCAGGCGGAGTTCCCCGCCGACACGCCGGGCCACGGCATCCTGAACCGGCGTGTCACCCACGGACTCCGCACGACGGCACGGCCGACCCACCCGTCGCGAGCCGGACGACCCGGCACGACGGCACACCCGCCGACGGTCAGGCGCCGACGTCAGCAGCCGCAGCTCTCCCGCACCAGCACCCGGGGCTCGAACACGACGTCGAACGGGCCGCCCGCGGGCGGGGCCCCGGCCGCGCCCGCGAGGATCCGCGCGGCGGCTCGCCCCATGGCCTCCATCGGCTGGCGCACGGTCGTCAACGGCGGACTGGTCAGGCGCGAACCGAGCGTGCCGTCGAAACCCGTGACGATCACGTCCTCGGGCACGCGCACTCCTTCGGCCGCGAGCACGTCGAGCAGCGTGAACGCGTTCTGATCGGTCGCGCAGACGAACGCCTGCGGCATCCGCCCGTCCGCGATCAGCGCCCTCACCTGCGGCACCAGGTCGTCTTGTCCGCGGACCGTCGCGTCGACGATCTCGGGACGAGTCCGGATGCCACGGGCCTCGAGCTCCGTGATCATCGCGTCGCGTCTCTCCACGGCATCCGTCGCTTCCAGACGCCCCACGAACGCGAGGTCGGTCGCGGCGTGCTCATCGACGAGGTGGGCGACGAGCGCGCGCATCCCGCGGGCGTTGTCGACGCGGACCCGGTGGTGCGCGTCGTCGGCCGGTGCGGCGCTGAACAGCACGATGGGGATGCTCAGGGAATGCCGGGCGAGGGTCGGCGCGGTCTGCGGGGAGGGGAAGATCGCCAGCCCGTCGACGCGCCCGACGGTGTCGGCGACCGAGACGTCGGCATCCGATCCGCTGCTCAACATCACCGGACGTCCGAGCGCCCAGCACTCCAGCTCGAAGCCGCGCTGCACCTCGTCGACATACAGGGGGAAGGCACGCGGGTCCGACAGCACGTCGTCGTCGGTCTGATCCCAAGGGATCACTCCCCCGGTGTCGAGCGGCGGGGACTGCATGCCGCTCAGCGGTTGTGCGAGAGGGTCGGCGCGCTCGAGCAGCAGGTCGAAGGCGTGCAGGCCCAACGTGCCGGTCCGCCCGCGTGCGAGTCCGCGGGCGGCGCCGCTGGGGGCGTACCCCAGCCGCCGCGCCGCGTCGAGGACCCGCTGCCGCGTGGCGTCGCTGAGCTTGTCGGGTCGGCGGAACGCGAACGACACCGACGCGATCGAGACGTTCGCCTCGTTCGCGACGTCGTACACGGTCGGTCGTCGCGTCGTCTGCCCCTCCGCCATGAGCCGCCCTTACCCCCTCTGCCCCACGGTCGCCGGCTCCTCCAGCTCGAGCCCGTGGTGCACGGGGAAGACGGGGTCGCCGGTGTCCGACGGTACATCCTCGCGCGACGAACGCACGGCATCCATCGACCGGGGGATCTCGATCGGCAGGCGCCCGCGCGGGGGCACGCGGCCGGTGAGGGCGTCGAGCACGGCCGCGGCCGAGCTTCCATAGTCGGCGACGATCGCCGCGGCGTGATCCACGAACGGGGTCAGGATCGCCGGCCGGTCCAGGTTCACGACGAGAACGAGAGGACAGGATGCCGCGATCTGCTGCAGCCGGTACACGAGGCCCGGCGCGAACTCGAGGGAGCCCTGGTGGAACCACGCCTCGAGGAAGAGGTCGTCGCGCGGCTCGAACGGCGCGCCGATGCGGACGAGCGCGAGATCGGCCTCGGCGGGGTCGGTGACGACGCTGCCCAGCTCGGCGACGTCGCCGGCACGGAAGCCCTCGACGTACACCGCGCCGGTGGGACGCAGCGGCAGCACGCCGCCCTCGTTCACGAGCACGGTCAGCGAGCGCGCCTGCGCCCGCTCCCCCAGCGCCCGGAACTCGGCGTTGCCGACGATCCGCTCGGCCTCGTCGACGTCGACGTAGGGGTCGTCGAACAGCCCGAGCTGGAACTTCACCCGCAGGAGGCGCCGCGCCGACGCGTCGATGCGCTCCTCGGACACCCGGCCCGAGCGGACGAGGTCGACGAGCATCTCGACGCACTCCTCCCCGCCGAACTGGTCGCTACCGGCATCCAGGATCTTCTCCATGCGCTGCACCGCGGAGAGGTGCTCGACTCCCCACGCGCGGGCGGGCAGAACCTGGTCGCCGACGTGATTGTCGTTCACGAGCTCCCAGTCGGTGACGACGACGCCGTCGTATCCGAGCTGTTCGCGGAGCAGCCCCGTGATGATCTGCCGGTTGTAGCCGAAGCCGACCTCTTCGATCGGCTGCCCGTCGACCTCGAGGCCGACCGGCATGCCGTAGTACGGCATCATGCCCGCGGTGCCGCGACGGATCGCCTCGCGGAACGGCTCGAGGTGGTAGTCGAACATGCCGCCGGGGTAGACCTGCTCGCGCCCGTAGGGGAAGTGCGCGTCCTCGCCGCCCTGCTGCGGCCCGCCGCCCGGGAAGTGCTTGGTCGTGCAGGCCACACTGTCGGGTCCGAGCTCGTCGCCCTGGAAGCCCTGCAGGTAGGCCGCGGTGAACTCGGTGACGCGAGCGGCATCCTGTCCCAGGGTCTGCGCCTGCCGCCCCCACCGCGGCTCGGTGGCGAGGTCGATCTGGGGGTGCAGGGCCGCGCGGATACCGACCGCGACGTACTCGCGGCGAGCGACCTCGGCGAACTCGCGCACGGTCTCGACGTCGTCGAGGGCGGCGAGCCCCAGCCCCTCGGGCCACTGCGAGAAGGGACCTGCCGAAAAGGCCACACCCGTGTTCTCGACGAAGGCGTGACGCGGATCGGTGCTGATGGTGACCGGGATGCCGTGCGGCGTCGTCTCGGCGAGAGCCTGGAGGTTGTTGTTCCAGGTCGCCGCCTGCCGGGCGGTGCGGATCGCGTGCACGTTGAAGTGGTTCATGTACTTGTGCACGACGACCGTCGTCGTCGGCGACTTCGAGATCTTGCCGGGGGCCTCGAGCACCTCGCCGTCGTCGCCGACCTCGATGACGGTCTGAAACATCAGCCCGATCTTCTCCTCGAGGCTCAGGCGGCCGAGGAGGTCCTCCGTCCGCTCGTCGACGCTGAGGGTCGGGTTCTCGTACGGGTCCATCACGCCGTTGCCGTTCAGGTCGCGGAAGCGCGTGCCGTCGGGCGCGGTGAGGAAGCGGGCGGAGGTCATGCGGGGGATCCTTTCGGGGCCGCCGGTGCGCGGACCGGCGGCCCCGAAAGGAT
>NZ_LDRU01000170.1 GCF_001476285.1 Microbacterium testaceum
AGACGGTCCGAGGCCGTCGTCCCGCTCGAATAGAAGAGGTTGTACCGCACGTACTGATCGATGCCGGCCCGGAGCGCGTTGCCCGTCCAGAGCCAGAGGGCGAGGACTGCCGCCACCGCGACGACCGCGGCGACCACTGCGGCGGCGAAGAGCAGACGGCGACGCAGGAGGACCACGCCGAGCACCACGACGAGGACGAGTCCGACGACGTTGTTCATACGGGTGAACAGTCCCGTGGCGAGCGCGATGCCGAGCAGCAGTCCCACGGCCGCGGTCGTCGCGGTGGCGGCAGTCCTCGCCCTCTGGCGCTGGACGGGAAACGCCCTCCGGGCCGGCATCGATCAGTACGTGCGGTACAACCTCTTCTATTCGAGCGGGACGACGGCCTCGGACCGTCTCTCGGCGTTCGGCACCCTCGCGCAGCTGCTCGCCTCCGGTGCTGTGGTGGTGGCCGTTCTCCTTCTCGCCGGGGCCTGGCTCGCCCGGGGGCGGAAAGCGGATGCCGACGGCGAAGAACATCGCCGCGACGAAGGACGGTGTGCCGTCGGCATCCGCTTTCCGCCCCCGGGCGAGCCAGGCCCCGGCGAGAAGGAGAACGGCCACCACCACAGCACCGGAGGCGAGCAGCTGCGCGAGGGTGCCGAACGCCGAGAGACGGTCCGAGGCCGTCGTCCCGCTCGAATAGAAGAGGTTGTACCGCACGTACTGATCGATGCCGGCCCGGAGCGCGTTGCCCGTCCAGAGCCAGAGGGCGAGGACTGCCGCCACCGGGGACTGCTGCTCGGCATCGCGCTCGCCACGGGACTGTTCACCCGTATGAACAACGTCGTCGGACTCGTCCTCGTCGTGGTGCTCGGCGTGGTCCTCCTGCGTCGCCGTCTGCTCTTCGCCGCCGCAGTGGTCGCCGCGGTCGTCGCGGTGGCGGCAGTCCTCGCCCTCTGGCTCTGGACGGGCAACGCGCTCCGGGCCGGCATCGATCAGTACGTGCGGTACAACCTCTTCTATTCGAG
>NZ_LDRU01000171.1 GCF_001476285.1 Microbacterium testaceum
CGCCATCACCATCCACAACAGCGCCGCGCGCGACAAGGTGCACGACGACCTGAAGAAGTTCGTCTACGACAAGAACGACGGCACGGCCTCGGGCGCCGGCGAGATCGGCACGCTGGCCCACACCCGCGGCATGATGATCTCGATGCTGCAGGTGGAGGCCATCCGCGCCGCGCAGGAGAAGTTCGGCAAGGGCAAGGTGATGACGCCCGAGCAGGTCAAGTGGGGATTCGAGAACCTGGACCTCACGGCCGACAAGCTCAAGGCCCTGGGCTTCGGCGAGATCATGCGGCCGGTCAAGACCTCCTGCGCCAACCACATGGGCACCGACTGGGCGCGCATCGTGCAGTGGGACGGTGGCAAGTGGAACATCACCTCCGACTGGTACCAGGCCGACAAGTCGCTGGTCGATCCGCTGGTCAAGGAACTGGCGGCCAAGTACGCGACGGACAAGAAGATCACGCCGCGCAGCTGTTCCTGAGCGGCCCCGCGCGCCACGACGAGCCCACGAGACTA
>NZ_LDRU01000172.1 GCF_001476285.1 Microbacterium testaceum
GAGCAACAAACGTGCTGACTGCAGATACATTATAAACCTCACTGTTATGCCGTTACCCACGCCCACTATTAATAGCCTTTTTACAGAATCAGGAGAAGCAATGGTGATACAACAACTGCGCATTGCGCGCCCGGTCAGTGACCTGACCGCGAGCGCAGACCTGTACTGCACTGGCCTTGGATTGCATAAACTGGGGGAGTTCAGGGACCATGACGGATTCAGCGGCATTATGCTGGGTGATAAGACCTTGCCCTGGCATCTGGAGTTTACGTTTTGTCAGCACCATCCTGTCCAGCCCGCGACAACGGTTGACGATCTGCTGGTGCTGTATCTGCCGGACGCGGCGTGCTGGCAGCAACGTTGTCAGGTAATGACGCGTGCCGGGTTTACTGAAGTGACGTCTTTTAACCCGTACTGGGCAAAAAACGGCGCAACCTTTCAGGACAGGGACGGCTATCGGATCGTTATCCAGCATGCCGCATGGCAGGCCTGACGGCATAAGTAATAAGCAGGCGCTACCACACGGACTGGTGGGTTTATGGCGTGCGGCTCTCTCTTACAGATGAGACGTTTGAATCTGGCGTCGCCCATGGCATGATGAAAACCCGTTTTTACGCCGAGCCCACGAGACTA
>NZ_LDRU01000173.1 GCF_001476285.1 Microbacterium testaceum
AATCTCCGCCGTGACTTTATCAAGCTTTCCCTCGTCGCCGGCGCGGCGGCCGCCTTGTCCCTGCCGGCCTGGGCGCAGACCGTGACGCTGCTCAACGTGTCCTACGACCCCACGCGCGAGCTGTACGTGGACTACAACAAGGCCTTCGCCAAGTACTGGAAGGGCAAGACCGGCCAGGACGTGGTGGTCAAGCAGTCGCACGGCGGCTCGGGCAAGCAGGCGCGCTCGATCATCGACGGCATCGACGCGGACGTCGCCACCCTGGCACTCGGCGGCGACATCGACGCGCTGGTGCAGCACGGCCGCCTGGTCAAGGCCGACTGGCAGAAGCGCCTGCCGCACAACTCGGCGCCCTACAACTCCACCATCGTGTTCCTGGTGAAGAAGGGCAACCCCAAGGGCCTGAAGGACTGGGACGACCTGGTCAAGCCCGGCGTGCAGGTGATCACGCCCAACCCCAAGACCTCCGGCCGCGCCCGCTGGAACTACCTGGCCGCCTGGGAATTCGCCAAGCGCACGTACGGCGGCGATGCCAAGGCCAAGGAATACATTGGCAAGCTGTTCGCCAACGTCCCGGTGCTGGACACGGGCGCGCGCGGCTCGACCATCACCTTCGTCCAGCCCGGCGTGGGCGACGTGCTGCTGGCCTGGCAGAACGAGGCCTTCCTGGCGGTGAAGGAATTCGGGCCCGACAAGTTCGACATCGTCGTGCCCTCCGTCTCCATCCTGG
>NZ_LDRU01000174.1 GCF_001476285.1 Microbacterium testaceum
CCGTTGGGATAGACCGTGTCGTCGTCGAGTCCTTCCGGCTCCAGGAAGATCTGATGGCCGTCGCGATCACCGAAACGGACGATCTTGTCCTCGATCGAGGGACAATAGCGCGGTCCGGAGCTCTTGATCTGGCCGGAATACATCGGTGAGCGGTGCACATTGGCCCGGATCACGTCATGGTTCGCCGGCGTGGTCCGGGTGATGCCGCACTGGATCTGCGCGGTCGTGATCCGGTCGGTCATGACCGAAAACGGCTCCGGCGGATCGTCTCCGGGCTGCATTTCGACCGCCGACCAGTCGAGCGTGGGGCCGTCGAGGCGCGGCGGAGTCCCCGTCTTGAGCCGGCCGAGCACGAAGCCTGCCCGCTCGAACGACGCGGACAGACCCATGGCCGGCGCCGCACCGACCCGGCCCGCCGGCCAATTCTTCTCGCCGAGATGGATCAGACCGCGCAGGAAGGTGCCGGTCGTGATCACAACCGCACCCGCGGACAGCTGCCGGCCGTCGCCCAGGCGAATGCCGGTGACGCGCCC
>NZ_LDRU01000175.1 GCF_001476285.1 Microbacterium testaceum
CTGTAAAGGTCGGCGACAGGAACTCGATGGTCGGTTGCACCCAGTCGAATTTCGGCAGCTCGAGGCTCGGAGGCGCCTGCGCGCTGCCGCCGCCAATCGCCGCCTGCATCTCATGCCACATCGCGAACGGTCGATCGAAGACGTGCAGTTTGGCCTTGAGCTGGGTGGCGAGTTCAGGAAGTCGGTTGGTCCAGTCGAGCACGGGCCCCGAGATCAGGCCGATGATGAAGGCCAGTCCGGCGGCGACCGCGATCACGATGAGCACCGCGCCGATACCGCGCGGCACACGATGACGCTCAAGGAAGTTGGCCGCCGGCGACAGCATCGTTCCGACCACGAATGCCATGACGATCGGAAGAAAGAATCCCTTGGCGACATAGAGGACGCCGGTGACGCAGATCGCCGTCAGAATCACCAGGGCGACGGCGACGATCTCGGCGCGCTTGATGACGGGAGGGAGCTCGTGACGGCTCTCGGTCAGGGCTGAGCTGTCGTTGCCGCCAGCCGTCACCCGCTCGGTGGGAAGTACACGCACCACTGTTT
>NZ_LDRU01000176.1 GCF_001476285.1 Microbacterium testaceum
GCGCTGGCGCTGCCCGCCCGAGAGCACCGCTCCCCCGTCGCCGAGGGGCGTATCGAGAGCGACCCCCGCACGCGCGGCGACGTCCTCGGCGGCTTCCGCGTCGGCCGGAGCGCCCAGAAGGATCTCCGCGCGCACGTCGGCCGTGAACAGCGCCGGGTCCTGGGCGACGAGGCCCACTCGCGCGCGCAGCTCGTCGGCGCCCATCGCCCGTCCGCCGAGCGAGATCGTGCCGGCCTCGGGCTCGAGCAGTCCCGCCAGCGCGGCCGCGATCGACGACTTGCCCGCCCCCGTGGGTCCGACGACAGCGGTGAGTCCGGCATCCACCCGGAAGGATGCGTCGTCGACGACCGGGGACGGGGAGTTCGGATGCCGCAGCCGCAGGCCCGTGACCTCGAGCGGCAGCGCGACCTCGGCGCGGGCGACGGCCTCCGGATCCCGGCGTCCACGATCGGCCTCGACGAGGTCGAGGACGAGGGGGCCGGAGAAGGTCCCGAGGTAGCCCGCGTGCCAGCCAGCGGCGAGCTCGCGCAGGGCCCGCACGAGCTCGCTCGACCGCAACACCGCGACGAACATCTCGAACGGGCTCAGCTCTCCCCCGCGCACGGCGACCAGGACGCACACCCAATCCCGAACCCCCAGCCATCCCAACTGCGAGCACCACGCACACACCAGACGCCCGCTGA
>NZ_LDRU01000177.1 GCF_001476285.1 Microbacterium testaceum
GCCGGGCTCTTGCCGCCCAGCTCCATCGACAGGCCCTTCAGGAAAGGCGCCGAGTTCGCGAAGATCAGCGACCCGGTGCTGCTCTCGCCGGTGAACGAGATGAGCGGCACCTCGGGGTGCTTCACGAGCGCGTCACCGGCGTCTTCGCCGAGGCCGTTGACGAGGTTGAACACGCCCTCGGGGAGACCTGCCTCCTCGAAGATCCCGGCCCACAGGGATGCCGAGAGAGGGGTGAACTCGGCCGGCTTGAGCACCACGGTGTTGCCGGTCGCGAGCGCGGGGCCGAGCTTCCACGACTCGAGCATGAAGGGCGTGTTCCACGGCGTGATGAGGCCGGCGACACCGATCGGCTTGCGGTTTACGTAGTTGAGCTGGCGTCCCGGCACCTTGAAGGCGTCGTCGGTCTGGGCGACGATCAGGTCGGCGAAGAAGCGGAAGTTCTCCGCCGCCCGTCG
>NZ_LDRU01000018.1 GCF_001476285.1 Microbacterium testaceum
GGGCCGAACTCCTGACTTTCGTCCGTGGGTGGCGCCATCCGGGTCGCCGAAGAAGGACGCCACTCCTTTTCTCAGGAGTTTGGCCCACCGCGCTCGCGGGCCACCGCGTGCGCGGCCCGTCTCAGTCGCCCGCGTGCCGGTCCAGGAACGCGAACACCTCGGCGTCGTCGACGCCGGGGAACATGCCGCGGGGGAGCGGCGAGAACATGTGCCGGTGCACGCGGGCACTCGGCCACGCCTTGCCCGACCAGCGCTCGGCCGCCTCGGAATCGGGGCGACGGCAGCACGACTCGTCGGGGCAGCGTGAGACGCCCCGCGTCGAGGTCTCGCGACCGCGGAACCAGCGCGCGTCGTCGAAGGGCACCCCCACGGTGATCGAGAAGTCGCCGTCGGATGTCGAGCCGGTCTGGGTCGAGCACCAGAACGTCCCGGCGGGGGTGTCGGTGTACTGGTAGTGCTCGGTGGTGCGGTTGTGCTCGTCGAAGGCCGATCGCGCCGAGAACTTCTTGCACACGATCTGACCCTCGACCGACCCGGTGACGTCGGTGGGCAGGGGGAGGCCGTCGTTCTCGTAGACGCGCGAGATGGCCCCGTCGCCGTCGACGCGGAGGAAATGCAGACGGATGCCGAGATGCGCCGTCATGAGATTCGTCATCCGCATCGCGGCGGCCTCGTGCGTGACGCCGAACGCGTCGCGGAAGTCCTCGACGGCGAGGTTGCGGTCCTTCTTCGCCTGAGCGAGGAACGCGACCGAGCTCGTCTCGGGCATGAGGCAGCAGGCGGCGTAGTAGTTGATCTCGAGGCGCTGCTGCAGGAAGTCCGCGTAGTCGGTGGGCGGCCGGTGACCGAGCAGACGGTGCGCCATCGCCTGCAGGGCCATCGAGCGCAGACCGTGGCCACCGGGGATGGATGCCGGGGGAAGGTAGATGCGTCCGTTCTCGAGGTCGGTGACCGAGCGGGCGGAGTGGGGGAGGTCGCTGACGTAGATCAGCTCGAAGCCCAACTGCTCGGCCATGATGCTGACGGTGCGGTGCGTCAGCGCCCCCGTCCCGTGGCCCGCGGCTTTGAGCTGCTTCTCGGCCAGCTTCTCGATGTCCGGCAGGTGGTTGTCGACCGCGCGCATGCGCAGGCGCATCTCGGTGTTCGCGCGTCGGGCTTCTTCGGGGCTCGCGATCGTCTCGCGCTCGCGGCGCTGCAATTCGCGGTGCAGGCCCAGCACCGCCTCGATCGTCTCGTCGCTGGTGCCCTTGGTCACCTTCATGGGAGGGATGCCGAGCTGCTGGAAGAACGGGCTCGACTGCGCGCGCTCGAGCTCGATCTCGAGTGCCGCGCGCCGGTTCGGGGGCTCGGTCGAGAGCAGCTCGGTGACCTCGGTCTCGGTCGCGCGGGCGATTTCCTGCAGGAGGGAGAGCTTCGGCTCGCGCTTCCCGTTCTCGATCAGGCTGAGCTGGCTGCCCGCGACGCCCACCAGCGCGCCGAGCTCATCCAGGGTGAGTCCGCGAGCGAGTCGGTGGTGGCGGATGCGGTGTCCGAGGGTGGTGAGTTCGAGCGACGAGGCCATTCCTTGACCATATCGAAAGATCAGCGGTTTTTATGACTCGATTTTGCCTAAAGATCGGCTGATAGCCCGTCAGAGTAGGGGAACACCACAGAATTCCGCTCAAAGGAGACGACATGGCCCTCGCCGACATCTTCGCCCGCCCTACCGGCCGCGCCGCCGCGACCGCCCCCGTCGCCCGCCCCGGTTACGGCGCGCGTCCTGACGTCGACGGTCCCGGCATGCCCGGCCTCCTCGCCTGGGTCGATCAGGTCGCGGCGCTCACCCAGCCCGATCGCATCCACTGGGTCGACGGTTCCGCCGCCGAGAACGACGCGCTCCTTCGCGAGATGGTCGACGAGGGCAAGCTCATCAAGCTCAACCCCGAGTGGCGCCCGGGCTCCTACCTCGCGCGTTCGCACCCCGGCGACGTCGCCCGTCTCGAGTCGCGCACCTACATCGCCTCCGAGCGCGAAGAGGACGCCGGCCCCACCAACAACTGGATCGCCCCGGCCGAGATCCGCGAGACGCTGAACGGCGTCTTCGAGGGGTCGATGCGCGGTCGGACGATGTACGTCGTCCCCTTCTCGATGGGCGCCGTCGGAGGCCCCCTGAGCCACATCGGCGTCCAGATCACCGACAGCGCCTACGCCGTGGCATCCATCGGCGTCATGACCCGCGTCGGAAGCGCCGTGACCGCGCAGATCGCCGCCGGTGCTCCGTGGGTGAAGACCGTGCACTCGGTCGGTGCGCCGCTCGCGCCGGGTGAGGCCGACGTCGCGTGGCCGTGCAACGACGAGAAGTACATCGTCCACTTCCCCGACACGCTCGAGGTCTGGTCGTTCGGGTCGGGCTACGGCGGCAACGCGATCCTCGCCAAGAAGTGCTTCGCCCTGCGCATCGCCTCCGTCATCGGTCGTGACGAGGGCTGGCTCGCCGAGCACATGCTCCTCATCCGCGTGATCGATCCGAAGGGCAAGGCGTACCACGTGGCCGCCGCGTTCCCCTCGGCGTGCGGCAAGACCAACCTCGCGATGCTCCGCCCCACGATCCCCGGTTGGCGCGTCGAGACCCTCGGCGACGACATCACCTGGATCCGTCCCGGCGAGGACGGGCGCTTGTGGGCCATCAACCCCGAGGCCGGCTTCTTCGGTGTCGCTCCCGGCACCGGTGAGTCGACGAACGTGACCGCGATCGAGACGCTGTGGGGCAACACGATCTTCACGAACGTCGCGCTCCGCCCCGACGGCGACGTGTGGTGGGAGGGCCTGACCGACGAGGCGCCCCCGCAGCTCATCGACTGGGAGGGCAAGCCCTGGACGCCCGCGTCCGGTCGTCCCGCCGCGCACCCCAACTCGCGCTTCACGGTCGGTGCCGCGCAGTGCCCGCAGATCGCGGAGGACTGGGAGGCCCCCGAGGGCGTCCCGCTCGACGTCATCCTGTTCGGCGGACGCCGCGCGACGAACGTCCCGCTCGTCGTCGAGGCCACGGATTGGTCGCACGGCGTCTTCCTCGGCTCGACGGTGTCGTCGGAGAAGACCGCCGCGCAGGAGGGCACCGTCGGCGAGCTGCGCCGCGACCCGTTCGCGATGCTCCCGTTCTGCGGATACAACATGGGCGACTACTTCGGCCACTGGCTGAATGTGGGGCAGAAGCTCCGCTTCGACCGGGCCCCCCGCATCTTCCAGGTCAACTGGTTCCGCAAGGGCGACGACGGCCGCTTCCTGTGGCCCGGCTTCGGCGACAACGCCCGCGTGATCGACTGGATCATCCGCCGCGTCGACGGACAGGTCGACGCCGTGGACAGCCCGATCGGACGCCTGCCCCGCGTGGACGACCTCGACCTGTCGGGTCTCGAGATCCCCGCCGCCGACCTCGACGAGCTGTTCGCGATCGACCGCGACTCGTGGCTCGCCGAGGCCGACCTGACCGAGGAGTTCTTCGACACCTTCGGTTCGCACCTCCCCGCCGCGCTCCGCGCCGAGCTCGCCGCCCTGCGCTACCGCCTGCAGCGCGCCTGAGCCCGCTCGCCCCGCCCGCCTCCCCGCGGTCGGGGCCGAGCCCTTCGAATCCGATGCCCCTCCCGTTCTTGGCGCGCAGGAGGGGCATCGGTACATGCACGCCGGGCGTGACCCCGCGCATGGCGGTCCCGCGGGCCCGAGCCGTCGCGCGGGCGTTGCCGCGGCGCCGGGGCCGTTGCGCTGGCGTTCGCGCGGCGCCGAGCTGTCGCGCGAGCGTTCGCGGCACCGGTTCGTCGCATAAACGCTGTTTGCTCACGGAAACGCGTGGAGAGCGTGTTTCTGTGCGTGGATCGTGTTTATGCGTGCTGGCGGGCGAGCGGCGGCGCGGGAGCCCGCGCGGACGGTGCGGGCGATGCCGGGCGCGTCCGTTCGCCGGTCGGCGATGCCGGGGCGCGTCCGCGCGGGGCGTCCGCGCCGTCGCGGTCACGCATAAACGCTGTCTGCTCACGGAAACGCGTGGAGAGCGTGTTTCTGTGCGTGGATCGTGTTTATGCGTGCGCGCGCGCCAGACCCGAAGCCCCGAGCCGCCCGCGGCCAGCAGCGACCCACCCCGCGCCGGACCGCCGGCCGAAGCCGACCCCGCTACACCAGCAGCTGGTGCTTCGCCAGATCCCGGTACAGGGGAGTGGATGCCACGAGCTCGCTGTGCGTGCCCTGACCGACCACCCGGCCGTTCTCGAGCACCACGATGAGGTCGCTGTCGACGACCGTCGACAGGCGGTGCGCGATGACCAGGAGCGTGCGGTCGGTCGCGACGGCGTCGATCGCCTCGCGCATGCGCTGCTCGTTGACGCCGTCGAGCGACGAGGTCGACTCGTCGAGCAGCAGCACCGGGGGAGCCGCCAGCAGGGCGCGTGCGATCGCGAGGCGCTGACGCTCTCCGCCCGACAGCATCACGCCGTCCTCTCCGACGGGGGCGTCGACGCCGAGCGGGCTCCGCTCGAGCACGTCGCCGAGGTTGACCTCGCGCAGGACGCGTTCGCAGTCGGCGTCGGATGCCGCGGGCGAGGCGAGCCGCAGATTGTCGGCGATCGTGCCGGCCAGGGTCGGGGCGTCCTGCTCGACGTACCCGAAGCGGGCCCGCAGCTCGTCGCGCGCGAGGTCGCGGGCATCCACGCCGTCGACGAGGATCGCGCCGTCGGTCGGGTCGTAGAAGCGCTCGATGAGCGAGAGGATCGTGCTCTTGCCCGCCCCCGACGGCCCCACGAGCGCCACTCGCGACCCGCGGGGCACCGTGAACGACACCCCACGCAGGACCTCGCGGTCGCTCTCGGCGGAAAGGTCCTCCGCCTCGAGGTGCACGTCGGCGAGGACCGAGCGGGCCTCCCGAGCCGCCGCCTCGCGCGCCTTCACGACGTGCTCGGGATAGCGGAACCGGACGTCGCGGAACTCCAGGGCCGCGGCATCCGGAACCGACGTCGCCGCTCGCGGCTGGTCGCCGTCGCTCTCGAGGGGGAGGTCGAGCACCTCCTGGATCCGCCCGAGCGCGCCGAGCGCCTGATTCACCGACGTGATCGCGCCGATCGCGGAGGCGAGGGGCTGCACGAGAAGGAAGAGGAAGATCACGAACGTGACGAGGGACGCGACGTCGATCGCTCCGGATGCCACGCGGTACCCGCCGACGCCCAGCACGACGAGCAGCGACACCTGCAGGGCGACGAAGGCGATCGGCACGATCAGGGCCGACACCCGCGCGATCCGCACCCCGGCGTCGTAGGCGGCGGTCGCCGTCTGCGTCACAGCCGCGGTCTCGCGGTCGGTCGCGCCGGCGGCGCGAATCGTCCGGATCGACCCCACCGCTCGCTCGACCCCCGACGAGAGCTCCCCGACCCGTGCCTGCTGATCGGCCGAGGCCGCACGGATACGCGTGCTGAGCAACACGACCACCGCCAGCGAGGCACCGACGACCACCACGATCAGTCCGAGCAGCAGCGGGTCGATGAACGCCATGGCGATCACCGCACCGACGAGGATGAGCGCGTTGCCGACGGCATCCGCGAATCCCTGGGTGAGGACGGCGTACAGCAGCGTGGTGTCGGTGCCGACGCGCGAGACGATGTCGCCCGTGCGACGGGCGTCGAACTCGCTGATGGGCAGGCGTAGGATGCGGGCGATCAGGCGCTTGCGTGACGAGTACACCACCGCGGTGCCCGTGCGCTGCAGGAGGTAGTGCTGGAAGCCCGAGATGACCGACGACAGCACGACGAAGCCCACGAGCAGCCACACGAGGGTGCCCAGCGGTACGGCGTTCTGCACGCGCGTGATGACCTGGCCGACCAATAGGGGCTGCGCGAGCGTCGCGGCGGCGCCGAGCACGCTGAGCACGGCGACCACGGCGAGGGTGCGCTTGTGCTCGAGCAGGAACGGCAGCAACTGGCGGAACGACGCGCGCGGCCCCTCGGGGGTGCGGCGGCCGCGCCGGCCACGCGCGGGGGCGGGAGAAGACATGCGGACCTCGGGAAAGGAAGATGGGGTGCTTCGACCGTACCCCTCGCCGCCGACACGGCCGGTCGCGCTGGTTCGCCGGTGGACGAAACTCCTGAGAAGCCCTCGGCGGCCGCGCGATGTCAGCCGCGGCCGAGGCCTGACAGCGCAGGAACTCAGGAGTTTGGCCCGCCACGCCCTCAGGCGGCCCCGGCCGCGGCTGACATCGCGCG
>NZ_LDRU01000019.1 GCF_001476285.1 Microbacterium testaceum
GGCGGACAGCAGCAGCGCGTCGCGATCGCCCGGGCGATCGCCAAGCAGCCCCGGGTCCTGCTGGCGGACGAGCCGACCGGCAACCTCGACGAGCGCATGCGCGACGAGATCCTCGACGTGCTCGAGACGCTGAACATCGAGGGGCTGACCCTCGTGGTCGTCACGCACGACTCGGCCGTCGCCCGGCGCGCACGCCGGCGCCTTCGCCTCGCGGGCGGGCGGATCAGCGACATCACGCGAGGCTGAGCCCGCGTCCCCGTGACGAGCGGAGGGCCGGGGACGAGCGGAGGGCCGAAACCCGGCATCCCTCCTCCGCTCGTCCCCGGCCCTCCCTCCGTCACGCCGCTCCGCACCCCGCGCGTCAAGGCCCGAGACCACAGCCCCACCCTCCCCCTACAGTCGAAACACGCCGACCGGAGGGATGCCATGGCCGCCCGCAACACCCGCCTCATGCGCTGCACGCCCGACGACCTCTTCGCGGTGCTCTCCGACGGCTGGCTCTACCCCGTGTGGGTCGTGGGAGCGGCGCGGATGCGCGACGTCGACGAGGAGTGGCCGAAGGAGGGCTCGCGCATCCACCACTCGCTCGGCGTCTGGCCCGTCATGATCCACGACCAGACCGAGCTCGTCGAGTGGGATCCGCCCCGACGACTGCGCCTCCGCCCGGAGGCCGGCATCCTGGGTCGCGGAGTCATCCGCATCGACGTCCGTCCGCACGGCGACGGCATCGCGGTCACGATCGCCGAGGAGCCCGTGACCGGTGCGGCGTCGATCCTGCCCTCGCTGCTGTGGAAGCCCCTCCTCGTCGCGCGTAATCACGAGTGCCTCAATCGCCTGGCCTTCCTCGCCGAGGGTCGCCGAGAGGAGCGCGAGGCTCGCGAGCTCGACCACCGCACCGAGACGCCGGACCCCGAGGAGGGCACTCCTTCTCCCCAGGCTCAGGAAGACGTGCGAGAAGCCGACATCTGACGCCGCCGCGCCTCGCCTGGGGGAGAATCTCACCGAGCGTGTCGATGCCGACCCGCGGAACGGGGATCGAATGGATGCCGACGTCATCGTCATCGGCGGAGGGCTCGCCGGTCTCGTGGCCACCAGCGAACTCGTCAGGGCGGGCAAGCGCGTGATCGTCGTGGATCAGGAGAACGCGGCGAACCTCGGCGGGCAGGCGTTCTGGTCGTTCGGGGGCATCTTCCTGGTCGACTCCCCCATGCAGCGTCGGCTGGGCGTGAAGGACTCGTTCGACCTCGCGTGGCAGGACTGGCAGGGCTCGGCCGCGTGGGACCGCCTCGACGGCGAGCACCCCGAAGACGAGTGGGCGCAGCGCTGGGGCCGCGCGTACGTGGAGTTCGCCGCCGACGAGAAGCGCACCTGGCTGCAGGAGCACGGCGTGCGCTTCACCCCCGTCGTCGGCTGGGCCGAGCGCGGGTCGCTGTCGGCCCGCGGCCACGGCAACTCCGTTCCCCGGTTCCACGTGCCGTGGGGCACCGGCACGGGCATCTCCGAGCCCTTCGCCGACGAGGCGCGGGCGGCCGCCGAGACGGGGCGGGTCGTCTTCCGTTTCCGCCATCGCGTCGACGGCCTGACGTTCACGGCGGGTCGGGTCACCGGCATCCACGGGTCGGTCCTCGCGGCGGACGACTCCCCGCGGGGTGTGTCGTCGTCGCGCCAGGTGGTGTCGACGTTCGAGCTGTCGGCACAGGCGGTCGTGATCGCCACGGGCGGCATCGGCGGCGACCACGAACGGGTCCGCCGGTGGTGGCCGGAACGTCTCGGGACGCCCCCGAAGAAGATGGTCACCGGTGTCCCGGCCCACGTCGACGGACGCATGCTCGACATCGCCGCCGACCAGGGCGTACGGCTCGTGAACCGCGACCGCATGTGGCACTACACCGAGGGCGTGCAGAACTGGGATCCGATCTGGCCCGGTCACGCGATCCGCATCCTGCCGGGTCCGTCGTCGCTGTGGCTCGACGCGCGTGGTCGTCGCCTGCCGCCACCCGGACTGCCGGGGTACGACACGCTGGGCACCCTGCGGCTCCTGCGGACCACCCCCGACCTCGCCGACTACGACTACTCGTGGTTCGTCCTCGACCAGACGATCATCAAGAAGGAGTTCGCGCTCTCCGGCTCGGAGCAGAACCCCGACATCACGAACCGCGACCGCGCGCTCCTTTTGCGCAGCCGACTCGGGCGCACGGCCCCGGGCCCGGTGGAGGCGTTCAAGACCAAGGGGGCCGACTTCGTCGTCGCCGCCACCCTCGACGAGCTGGTGCGCGGCATGAACGACCTCACCGGCGATCACCTCCTCGATCCGGATGCCGTCCGCGACCAGGTCGTGGCCCGCGATCGCGAGCTCGTGAACCCGTACTCGAAAGACGCACAGGCGATGGGCATCCGCAACAGCCGACGCTTCCTCGGCGACCGGATCTTCCGCACCGCGAAGCCCCACGCTCTGCTCGACCCCGCGCACGGCCCGCTGATCGCGGTGCGCCTGTGGGTGGTCACACGCAAATCGCTCGGCGGCATCCAGACCGATCTGCAGGGCCGCGCCCTGAACGCCGAGGGTGTGCCCATCGCCGGGCTCTACGCCGCGGGCGAGGCGGCCGGGTTCGGTGGAGGGGGCGCGCACGGCTACAACGCGCTGGAGGGAACCTTCCTCGGCGGCTGCCTCCTCACGGGACGCACCGTCGGCCGTGCGATCGCTGCGAGCCTCTGACCAGCAGGGCCGCTCAGCTCTCCGGCCGCGACTCCGTGTGCGTCCCGCCCGGCTGCTCCGTGCTGTGGTTCAGCTCGTCGATGTAGAGGTTCTCTTCGTCGGTCGTCCGGTTGCGGTACGCGGCTCGACCGACCATGTGCGCAGCGAGCGGCGCCGTCGCGAACTGGATGAGCACGATCGGGATGCCGAAAGCCAGGGCCTCCCACGATCGCAGGGCGAGCTCGACGGCGACGACGATGAGCAGCACGCCCAGGACCTGCGGCTTGGTCGCCGCGTGCAGACGGGTCGGGACGTCTTTCCAGCGCAGCAGGCCGATCGTCGCGGTGAGGCACAGGATCGCACCGATCAGCACGAGGATCAGGGCGATCGTGTCGAGAACGCTTTCGAGGGTCATCGCGGATTCTCCTTCCGCGCGACGAAGCGGGCGACCGCGATCGAGCCGAACACGCCGACCGCGGCGATGATGAGCATGGCCGGCAGCGATCGTGTGTGGTGGTTGATCACCATGTCGGCACCCAGGATGCAGACCACCTCGGTCAGCAGCACGTCGGCGGCGACCGCACGGTCGAGGATCGAGGGGCCGATGACGAGGCGGATGAGCGCCAGCACGGCCGCGGCCGCGAAAACGACCAGGATGACGATGACGAGGGCGGTGGTCACGGGGGTCACAGGGGGGTCCTCCCCTCTCGGGGCGATTCCGTCGCCCGACGCGCATCCGCCTCGGACTCGGCGATCTTCGCGCGCAGCTCCTGCAGCTCTTCGCGGGAGCCGACGGCACGCGTGATGCGGGCCTCCCACCCGAGCACGACGCGGCGCTGGTGCTCGGCATCCTCGTCACTGCGTACGCCGATGGTGTGCAGGTACAGCGTCCGGTTCTCGCGGTCGACATCGACGATGAGAGAGCCCGGGATGAGGGATGCCGTGACGGCGGTGTGGGCCATGATCACGTCGTCATCGACCCGCAGCGGCACCGCGATGATCGCGGCACCCGGCTGCCGCCGGACGTCGAGCACCTGCCACGCCACGATGAGCGAACCCCGGATCACGGCGCCGAGGAAGGTGACGACGAAGATCAGGCCGTACCAGAGGTTGATGCGGCCCGACAGTTCGACCGGCGGGAGGCGGAAGACGCGCGTGACGACGATCGCGGCGACGAGGCCGGTGAGGAAGGCGAGCCAGGTGAACTGCCCCCACAGCATCATCCACAGGGCGACGAGCCAGACCAGGAAGGGCAGCTGGTGCAGGAACAACGACACCTGGGAACGACGCGATGGGCTCATCGCTGGCCCCCCTGCTCCTGGAGCTGCACGAGGCTCACGCCGTCGGTGATCGTCACACCCGCGCGCAGACACATGTCGAGCAGCGGACCGGCGAACACGGTGAGGGCAACCGTGACGGCGACCATTCCGACCGTCGCGAGGGTCATGATCTTGGGGATCGTGCGGCGCTCAGTCGAGATCGCCGCGGCGGGCGCGTTGCCGAGGTACGCGATGCGCTCCATCGTCTCGGTCGAGTCGTCGTCCTCACGCCAGAACGACAGGTTCCACGCGCGCATGAGGGCATAGAGGGTCAGGATCGACGTCGCGATCCCGCCGACGATCAGCACCATCATGACCGGCGTGCCCACCTGCGCGGCGGCGTCGAAGAGGGCGTACTTGCCGATGAAGCCCGAGAACGGCGGCAGACCGCCGAGGTTGATCGCCGGGATGAAGTACAGCACCGCGAGCACCGGGGCCGCCCGCATGAGTCCCTTCACCTTGAGGATCGACGTGCTGCCCGCGCGGCGCTCGATCAGGCCGACGGCGAGGAACAGAGTCGTCTGCACGATGATGTGGTGGACGATGTAGTAGATCGTCGCGCCCACCGCGAGAGGCGTGTTGATCGCCAGTCCGAAGATCATGTAGCCGATGTGGCTGACGAGCGTGAACGACAGGATGCGCTTGAGCTCGGCCTGCGCGACCGCGCCCAGGATGCCGACGATCATCGTCGACAGCGCCACCATCATCAGCAGGAAGTTCAGATCGTTGTCGACGAACAGCTGCGTCTCGGTGCGGATGATCGCGTAGACGCCGACCTTGGTGAGCAGGCCGGCGAACACGGCTGTGACGGGCGCGGGAGCCGTCGGATACGAGTCGGGCAGCCAGAACGACAGCGGGAACACCGCCGCCTTGATCGCGAAGGCGAGGAGCAGCATCAGGTGCAGGATCGTCTGCGTATCCTGCGGCAGGAGTGCCATGCGCTCGCTGATCTGCACCATGTTCACGGTGCCGAGCGCTCCGTAGACCATGCCGATCGCGGCGAGGAAGAGGATCGACGACACCAGCGAGACGACGATGTAGACGACGCCCGTGCGGATGCGCGACTCAGTGCCGCCGAGCGTGATGAGCACGTACGAGGCGACGAGCAGGATCTCGAAACCGACGTAGAGGTTGAACAGGTCGCCCGCGATGAAGGCGTTGAAGATGCCCGCGCCGAGGATCAGATACGCGGGATAGAAGATCGAGACCGGAGTGTCCTCGTCGTTGTCGGCAGCGCCCTGGCCGATCGAGAAAAGCAGGACCGCGAGGAGCACGATGCTCGTGACGACCACGAGGAGGGCCGCGAGCACGTCGACGTAGAGCACGATGCCGAACGGGATGTCCCACCCCGCGATCGCCACGGCGAGGGGACCGTTGGTGTCGACCTCGACCAGCAGGATCGCCCCGAGCACGAGCACGGCGGAGAGCGCGGCGACCGACACCACGATCTGCGTCTTCTTGCGACGGCCGAAGACGAGGTTGATCGCGGCACCGATGAGCGGGATGCCGACGAGCAGGGGAACGAGGGCGCTCACGGGCGATCACCGTCCGGGGTATCGCGGGTGTCGTCGTCGGTGCGGCGCACGGCCACCCGATCGACCGGGGCGTCGTCGACGAGCTGCGAGAGATCGCCCTGGTGAAGGACGCGGATCGGCGAGGCCACATCACCGACGAAGTCCGTCGTGACGTCCTCGTCGTCGGAACGGGACTCCTCGTCCATCGCGTCTTCGGGCTCGTCGGCGGCGCGCGTGCGAAGCGCGACGTCGTCGGCGTCGTCGATGACCGTGTCGGCCTGTCCCAGCTGCCACGAGCGGTAGATGAGCGCGAGGAGGAACGCCGAGATCGCGAACGTGATCACGATGGCGGTGAGCATCAGAGCCTGAGGGAGGGCGTCGGACATCTCCGCGGCATCCGTCTCTCCGCCGTCGTAGAACGGAGCCTTGCCGGGAACGCCCATCACGATCAGCAGCAGCAGATTGGCGGCGTTGCCGAGCAGGAGGAACCCGATGAGAACGCGGGTCAGGCTGCGCTCGAGCATCGCGTACACGCCGCACGCGAAGAGCACCGCCATGACGATCACGAGGACCAGCGAGATGTTCACGGGGTGACCACCTCCGCGTCCTCGGGGTGCTGCGACTGACGGTCCACTTCGGCGCCGAGACTCCGCAGCACGTCGAGCACGAGACCGATCACGACGAGGTAGACCCCCACGTCGAAGATCGTGCTCGTGACGAACTCCCAGTGCCCGATGAGCGGCAGATCACCCTCGAACGTGAAGCTCTGCAACGGCGCGTACCCGAAGAACAGGGGCACGACGGCGCACAGCACCGCGATCGCCATACCCGCTCCGAGGAGCCGCCCGGCATCGGTCGGTGCCGCGGCGCCCAGTTCCCAGCGCCCGCCCGCGATGTACCGCATGACCAGGCCCATTCCCGCCACGAGTCCACCCGCGAAGCCGCCGCCGGGCAGGTTGTGTCCGGCGAACAGCAGATAGAGCGACACGATCATGATCGAGTGGAAGAGCACCCGGACGATGATCTCGAGCAGGATCGACCTGTTCTCGGGCTGCACCTTCGCGCCCGAGATGAGCCATGCCCGCGGGGCGCCCGTCTCGCCGACGCGCTGCGCGCGGACGCCCTCATCCGTCTCGACGAGAGGACGACGGCGCCCGAGGCCGACGCGCGCGCGGGCGGTGCCCGAGCGGCGCGCAAGGTTGTCGCTGCGGTCGGTGATGAAGACGAGGGATGCCACACCCGTGGCCGCCAGAACGAGAACCGACAGCTCGCCCATGGTGTCCCAGCCGCGCAGGTCGACGAGGGCGACATTGACGACGTTTCGGCCGTGACCGATCTCGTACGCCAGCGGAGGCCATTCGAGCGAGATGGGGAGGTCTTGCCGCGCACCGGTCGCGACGATTGCGACGAGAGCCATGGTGAGACCCACCCCGGCCCCGAGGATCGCGCGGGCGATCGGGGCGACCGAGGCATTCTGCTCGCCCATCCGCGCCGGTAGCCGGCGAAGGACGAGAGCGAACACCACCAGCGTCACGGTCTCGACGAGCACCTGGGTGAGGGCGAGGTCGGGTGCCCCGCTCGTCGCGAAGAGCACGACCATGCCGAGCCCCGTCACCGACACCAGCGCCACGCCCGTGTACCGCTTCCGCGCCCGCACGGCGAGGATGCCCGCGGCGATCATGAGCGGAGCCGAGATGAGCTGCGCGGGCGACTGCCACGCGTCGAGCTGTGCACGCCATTCGTCCGAGGCGAACAGTGCCGTGCCCTCGGCGACGACGAGGACGACGAAGATCGTGCCGACGTAGAAAGGCAGCGAGCCGCGCTGGAACCGCGCGGTGACCCACTCGGACGAGCGGTCGATCGCCCGCAGGACGACGTTGTAGGCATCGTTGGCGGTGAAGGGCAGCACGCGGCGACGCTTGTGGAGCTGGGTCTTCCGCACGACCCAGAACACACCCGCACCGAGGGCGAGAGTCCCGAGCGAGATGAACAGGGCGGGCTCGAGTCCGTGCCACAGCGCCAGGTGGTACGGATAGTCCGGCGCGGCGACGCCCGGCGTCGCCTCGGGAAGCCCGTCGGCATACGGCGCGAGCCAGTGGTCGACGATCGGTGCGAGGAATCCCAGCGTCAGCGACGCCGCGGCCAGCAGGACGGGTGCGGCGAGGAAACCCATCGGGGGGTCGGGCCAGTCCGTCTTCTCGACATCGCGCTTGGTCCAGTACGCGCCCCAGAGGAACCGGATGCCATAGGCCGCGGTCAGGGCCGATCCCACGACGATGCCGGCCAGGGCGACGATGCCCCACCCCGCTCCGGCCTCGGCCTCGTGCAGCAGCGCGGTGAGCGCGGTCTCCTTCGCGACGAAACCGAGGGTCGGGGCGACACCGGCCATCGACGCGATCGCGATGAACGAGGCGGTCGCCATGACCGGCGCCTGCCGTCCGAGGCCCGACAGTTCGCCGATGTCACGGGTGGAGAGCTGGCGGTCGATGACACCGACGACGAGGAAGAGGCACGACTTGAACAGCGCGTGGCTGAGCAGGAGCGCGACGCCGGCGAGAGCCGCATCCCTCGTTCCGTACCCGAGCATGACGGTGAGGAACCCGAGCTGGCTCACCGTGCCGAACGCGAGGATGCGCTTGAGATCCCGTTCGCGCAGCGCCTGGAAGCCGCCCAGCAGCATGGTGAACACACCGAGCGTGATCAGCGTGGGACGCCAGAACGGTGTCTCGGCGAAGGCCGGCGACAGGCGCGCGATCAGGTAGATGCCGGCCTTCACCATGGCGGCGGCGTGGAGGTACGCACTCACGGGCGTGGGTGCCGCCATCGCGCCGGGGAGCCAGAAGTGGAAGGGGAAGATCGCGGACTTGCTGAGCGCCCCCACCAGCAGGAGCAGCACGGCGATGTCGACGACGGTGCCGGTCGGTGGGTCGGCGAGAATCGTCGACAGGCTCGAGGTGCCTGACTGCACGACGATCAGGACGACGCCGATCAGCATGACCAGGCCGCCGAGCGTCGTCACGAGCAAGGCTTGCAGCGCGGCACGGCGACTGGCCGCGCGGCCGTGGTAGTAGCCGATGAGCAGGTAGGACAGGACGCTCGTGACCTCCCACAGCATGATCAGCACGACGATGTCGTCGGTGAGCACGAGGCCGTACATCGCGCCGGCGAAGGCGAGGAGGACCGCCGAGAACTGCCCGACGCCGGCGGTCTTGCCGCGGAAGTACCACCGGCAGTAGAGCATCACCAGCGCTCCGACACCCGTCACGACGAGGGTGAGCAGCCAGCTCAGGACGTCCATCCGCATCGAGAGCGAGACGTCGAGGGCGGGAATCCACCGGTATTCCTCGAAAGGAATGTCCGCGGAGAAGACGGCGGGAGCGGCGAGGATCGCCTGCACGAAAGCGACGGCGGGAAGTAGGGCCGCGACATAGAAGGCCCGTGCTCCGATGCGGCCGACGAGCCACGGGAGAATCAGCGGGAGAAGAGCGAACGCGCTGAGGAGTACCAACAAGGTGGGCCTCCTCGGGGTCGACGGGCGCTGGGCCTCGGCTCTCGGGGTGTCGCTTCTATTCTATGGGAAGCATGAGAGTCCCCGCACCGGCGGGGTCATGTGGTACGCGGCGGAGCGGTCGTCGTGCCCGCCCGGAAAGTGCACGCGAGATCGAGTCCCGACGGGGGTTCGTCCTCCAACATCGCCGCGACGGCCTCACCCGCGGCGCGTCCTTTCGCGGTGGCGGGCTGGACGAGAGTGGTCAGCACGTGCGGCGCGAGACCGTCGACAACGACGCCGTCGAATCCGGTGACGCTGACGTCGTGCGGCACACGGAGGCCCGCCTCTTCGGCCGCGCGGATGACCCCCGCGGCGAGCAGGTCGCTCTGCGCGATCACCGCGGTGGGGCGCCGGTCGGGGTCGGCGAAGATCGTCCGACCCGCGATCATGCCCTCGTCGATCGAGCTCCCCGCCGCGGCGAGCGCCCGAGCCCGGGGGAAGATCTCCCGCGCCCCGGTGAGCCGATCCGCCGTCACGTCGACGCGGACCTCCGCGTCGTCGGCGATCCATCGACGCCGACGCGTGGCATCCGTCGGGAGGGTCACGATGACGACGTCGCGGTGTCCCAGGTCGGCGAGGTGGCGAGCGGCCTCGCGTTGGGCCTCGACGTTGTCGAGGAGCACGCGGGGGATACCCTCGCCCGCGTCTCCCTCGATGACGACGACCGGGATGCCGCGAGCTCGGACGATCTCGAGAGAGTCGCGCATGCGAGGGCTGCACCCGATCAGCACGGCGGCGTCGATCGGAGCCGTGTGCAGCGAGGGCTCGCTCACCGTCTCTCCGTCGTCACGAAGGAGCAGGAGGGCCGCGCCGAGCCGGGACACGCCGTCGGCGAGCCCGTCCATCATGTGCGTGGTGACGGGGTCGAGGAAGGCCGTACCGAGGTGCTCATCGAAGACGACCCCGACGATGCCCGACCGTCCGCGACGGAGCGACGCGGCACGGGGGTCCGGGCCGGTGTAACCGAGCTCCGCAGCCGCTGCGAGTACGCGAGCCCGCGTCGCCTCCGACGTCGGGGTCTTGCCACTGAAGACGACCGAGGCGGTCGACGCCGAGACGCCCGCCGCGCGGGCGACGTCGCTGATGGTCGCCCGTCGCGTGCTCACGGGCCGATCGTACCCGCGACACGCCCTCCGGCCGAATCGATTCGATTCACGTCGAATCGATTCGGTACAGTGAAGCGCATGGACACCGCCCTCACCCGTTCTCAGCTCGTGCGCTGGCACATCGCGATCTGCGCGATCTTCCTCGCGAGCGGACTGAGCATCGCGACCTGGGCATCGCGCGTTCCCGCGATCCGCGAGTCCCTCGGGATCGAGAACTCCGGCGTGGGCCTGCTGCTGCTCGGCATGGGTGTGGCATCCATCATCGGACTCTCGATCGCTCCCGCCGTCCTCGCACGTCTCGGCGCGCGCGGAGGCATGCTGACCGCTCTCGTGCTGGTCGGTGTCGGCCTCGCGATCATCGGCTTCGGCGCCGACACGCTGCAGGTGTTCGGGGTCGCGCTCGTGGGCCTCGCCCTGTTCGGGCTGGGCAACGGCGCGCTCGACGTGATGATGAACGTCGAGGGTGCGGCTCTCGAGAAGGCAACCGGCCGCACGATCATGCCGCTCCTGCACGCCTTCTTCAGCTTCGGCACCGTCATCGGCGCCGGCCTCGGCTTCGTCGCCGTGAGCGTGGGGATCCCCGTCCTCGCGCACTGCATCGCCCTGGCTGTCGTGATCCTCGTGGTGGCCTTCGTCTCGATCGCGAACGTCCCCCGACGCGAGGTCGCGATGGATGCGCCCGCCGACGAGGAGCGCGCCCACTGGCGCGAGCGCCTCGCCACGTCGCTGCAGGCGTGGAAGGAGCCGCGGACCTACACGCTCGGCGTCATCATGCTCGGCATGGCCTTCGCCGAGGGCAGCGCGAACGACTGGCTTCCGTCAGCCGTCGTGTTCGGCCACGGCGCCCCCGAAGAGGCCGGACCCGCCGTCCTCGCCGTCTTCTCGGTCGCCATGACGATCGGCCGCATCGCCGGCGGGCCCGTCGTCGACCGTCTCGGCCGTGTGATCGTGCTGCGCGTCCTCGCCGCGACCGCCGCCGCGGGGCTCCTGCTGTTCATCGTCGCGCCGTTCGGCCCGCTCGTCTTCATCGGCGCCGCCCTCTGGGGTCTCGGCGCGTCGCTCGGCTTCCCGATCGGCATGTCCGCCGCCGCCGACGACACCGCCAAGGCGGCCTCCCGCGTCGCCGCCGCGGCCACGATCGGGTACATCGCCTTCCTCTGCGGTCCCCCGATCCTCGGCTGGATCGGCGACCACATCGGGCTGCTCCCGACGCTGTTCATCGTGGTCGGGCTGATCGTGGCATCCGGTCTCTTCTCGGGGGCGGCCAAGCCGCTCGCCGTCGAGAGCGCCGAGACCGAGAAGGTCCGGCGCGGCTAACGCGCGACCGCGGTCGTGGCTTTCGACGTCACGCTCTTCGAGGTGTAACCGGCCTTCGTGCCGGTCACCGTGACGGTGAGCTTCGCGCCGCGCTGCGCGCTGGTCGGCGTGAACGATGACGACGTCGCCCCGCGGATCTTGGCCCCGTTCGCGAACCACTGGTAGGTGAGCGTCGTCCCGCTCGTCCACGTCCCGGGAACCGCCGTCAGCGTCGTCCCGACGCGCGCGGTCCCGCGGATCGTCGGGGTGGGAGAGGTCAGGATGCCGGCCGCCACCGCCGCCGTCGGCTTCGAGGTCTTCGACACCGACGTGTAGCCCGCGAGGGTCCCGGTGACCGTCACGGTGATGGACTTGCCCCTCTGTGCGGCGCCCGGGGTGAACGACGTGGCGGTGGCCCCCCGCACCGCCACGCCGTCGGCGGACCACTGATACTTCAGCGTCGCGCCTCTCGCCCATACCCCCGTGGTGACCGTCAACGCGCGTCCGACGCGGGCGGTGCCCGAGACGGTCGGCGTCGACGAGGCGAGCTTCGGGGCCGCGGCCACGGCCCAGTCGATGGTCAGACGGGTGAAGGACCACACGCCGATCGAGACGGCGACAGCGCGAGCGGGATCGCTCGTTCCCTTGGCGGTCCCGTCGTAGTAGACGACCCGACCGTCGGTGTACTGCGCGCGCACGGTCACCTTCGTGCCCGTCGGAAGGATGGTCTCGTTGTAGACCCCGCCGAGTCCGCCGCCGATGAGGTCGAGTTCCGTTTCGGCCTTGGTGGAGACGTCGGTCGCCACGACGCGCAGCTGCCGCATGACGACGGACTCCTCGAACATGAGCAGCTCCGTCGCGAGGCCACCGCGCGCGACGCTGTAGTCGATCGTGATGTCCGAAACGCTCTTGGTCGTCGCGTCGACCACGGTCTCGTACGGCGAGGACGCGAACCACCCGTCCGCCAGCTCCATCCGGCTGAAGACGGTGTACGTGCCGCGCGGCACGTCCGAGATGCGGAAGGTTCCGGCCTTCGCGTCGTACTTCACCTTGGCGCTCGGCACCGGAACCCCGCCGACCGGGGCGGCCGAGACGGTGACCGCCGCCCGCTGGGCCGTCGTCGTGCGCTTGTCAAAGATCACCCGGCCCGAGATCGTGACGGTCTTCGCGGCCGCCGGCTCGCCCACGGGAACGGGCGAGGAGGACGCTGCGGGAGAGGGTGTGGGGGCGGCAGACGACGACGGGGCGTTCAGCGGCGCAACGAGCCCGATCGCCGTGGGAGCCGGACTCGCCGTCGGGGTGACGGGCGACGGCACCACGGCCTGTCCGGTCGCCGTCGGAGCCGGACTCGCCGACGCGGTGGGGGGCGCCGGCACAGCGGCCGTCGCGGGTGCGGCGGCGAGGACTCCCGCCACGACGACGACGGAGACGACGAAGCCGATCGCCGCGCTCGCGCGCGTGAGTCCCGAGAAGAGCGACATGGGCATCCTTCTGATCCGGAGCCGCTGCAATCCGGCCCTTCTCCTCGTCACGCTAGACATCTCGCGAGCGCGGAAACGCGCCGAACGGCATTTCCGAACGACTCCGAACAGCCCGACGCCGTCCCCGCGGGGCGATTAGGCTCGTCGAGTGCGTCTCGTCATCGCCCGTTGCTCCGTCGATTACACCGGCCGTCTCAACGCGCATCTCCCCCTCGCCACCCGCCTGCTCGTGCACAAGGGTGACGGGTCGCTGCTCGTGCACTCCGACGGCGGCTCCTACAAGCCGCTCAACTGGATGAGCCCGCCGTGCAGCCTCGTCGTCGAGCAGCCCGACGACGTCGACGTCGAAGACGGCGTCGTCGAGCGCTGGCGTGTGACCCACGCGAAGAGCGGCGACGCTCTGCTCGTGCGGATCCACGAGGTCATCCACGACACCGCCCACGACCTCGGGGTCGACCCCGGTCTCATCAAGGACGGCGTGGAGGCCGACCTGCAGCGCCTGCTCGCCGAGCAGGTCTCGGTCGTCGGCGAGGGGCTCACCCTGGTGCGACGCGAGTACCCCACGGCTATCGGCCCGGTCGACCTCCTGCTGCGCGACGACAACGGCGGCACGGTCGCGATCGAGGTCAAGCGCCGCGGCGACATCGACGGCGTCGAGCAGCTCACCCGCTACCTCGAGCTCCTGAACCGCGACCCCCTCCTCGCTCCCGTGACCGGCGTCTACGCCGCCCAGGAGATCAAGCCCCAGGCCCGCGTGCTCGCCACAGACCGTGGCATCCGGTGCCTCACCCTCGACTACGACGAGATGAAGGGCATCGACTCGGGCGCTCCGCGCCTGTTCTGAGCCGCTCTCGGATCATGAGCTTGCAGCGAACTCCCAGGTTGCGATAGGACTGACCCAGCGGGAGGCGCTTCCGCGCTGAACCGCGGGACCCGAAACCCGCGCTGCCGGCCGCGAGGCCGCCCGGGGGGGAACTATGCGCGCACCTGCGCGGTCATTGCTGCGTGCCTGGATCACGGCCGTGGTCGGGCTCACTCTCGTGGGCTCGTCGCTCATCGCCCCCGCGGCGTACGCCGAGACGCCCGATGCACCGGGAGAGATGGCAGCGGTCGCCACCCCGTCGCCGACGCGGTCTGCTTCTCCCACTCCGGCGACGCCGACGCCGACGCCGAGTGCCAGCGCCGCTCCGACGCCGACCCGCTCGGCGAGTCCGGCGCCGACCCGGTCAGCGACGCCGACACCGACGCCGACCGCGACGTCCAAGCCGACCACGACCCCCAAGCCCACCACCTCGCCCACGCCCGGCCGGACGGCGACGCCCACGCCTCGCCCGTCGGCATCCCCCACGAAAACCCCCGCGATTCCGGCTCCCGTCGCCGATACGGCCAGCATCTCGGGCCGGGTCACCCTGCCCGCCGGAACGACCCTCTCGCAGACGTCGATCCGCGTCCAGGTCTTCTCCGAGACGGGGTACACCATGGTCGGGTCGAGCTTCGTCCTCTCGGACGGCAGCTACAGCGTGACGGGTCTGGCCGCCGGCGGTTACAAGCTCAACTTCTCCCCTTCGGGCACGCTCGTGCCCGAGTGGTGGAACGACAAGCCGGACTACTACTCCGCCACCGTCGTCACCGTGGCCGCGGGCGAGAAGCGGACCGGCGTCAACGCCTCCCTCGCGAACGGCGCGACGATCTCGGGCCGCATCACCCTCCCGGACGGCGTCACCGCACCCTTCGGCTCCCTGATGGTCACGGTCGCCCCGACCACATCGGAGTACTCGTCCGTCGGTGCCGTCCGGCTCGAGGCCGACGGCAGCTACACCGTGACCAACGTCCCGGCCGGCACGTACAAGGTGAAGTTCTCCGCGTACAACGTCCCTGCGCTGAGCGAGTGGTGGAACGACGCCCCGGACTTCGCCTCGGCGACTCCGCTGACGGTCAAGGGCGGTGAGGTGCGGACGGGGATCGACGCGAGCCTCGCTCCCTCGGCCACCATCTCGGGAACGGTGACCCTTCCGAAGGAAGTGACAGCCGGCCAGGGACACGTGTGGGTGTCCGCCTCGACACAGAGCGAGCCGTGGCGCAACATCGCCAGCGCGGCTGCCGACCAGAACGGCGCCTACACGCTGTCGGGTCTTCCCGCCGGGTCGTACATCGTGAAATTCACGTCGTACGACGCGCCGGTGGTCGCCGAGTGGTGGGACGACGCGAGGGATGCCGCTTCCGCGAAGCCCGTCAAAGTCTCGGCGGGTGAGAAGCGAACGGGCGTGAACGCCGTGCTCGCCCTGTCGTACACGATCTCGGGCACCGTGACGCTCCCCGCGGGGTCCACGGGTTCGGGCATGGACGTCTCGGTGTCGGCGTACACGCTCGATCAGCCGTGGACGCCGAAGGCTACGACGATGGCCTCCCCGAACGGCACGTACGTGGTGAACGGACTGGAGCCCGGAACCTACAGGGTGCGCTTCTCGGCGGGCAGACTCAACGTCCTCGACCAGTGGTGGAAGGACAAGCCCGACTTCGACTCGGCCACGTCGATCGTGCTGGGCTCTCGGAACGTCACCGGCATCGACGCCACCCTGCGCAAGTCGGCTTCGATCTCGGGCACCGTCACCCTGCCCGCGGGAGTACGGGCAGATCAGATCTCGGTCTCCGCCGTCCCCGCCTCGAACGAGTGGGGAACCTCGTTCCAGGGACGCCTTGAATCCGACGGACGGTACGTCGTGACCGGCCTCGCCGCCGGGTCGTACAAGATCAAGTTCAGTTCGTGGGACGCGCCCGTGCTCGACGAGTGGTGGAACGACAAGCCCGATTTCGCGAGCGCTCAGTCCGTGACGCTCGCCAGCGGTCAGGATCAGTCGGGCATCGACGCCACACTCGCGCGCTCGAGCTCGATCTCCGGGACGATCACGCGAACCGGTGGTGCGGCCGTCGCCGGAGTGTCCGTCGAGGTGTATCGCCTCAGCAACGACGGTTCGTGGCAGTGGACGCGTCAGGCGACGACGACCTCGACCGGCACCTATTCGTTCCCGAAGCTGTCGCCCGGGACATACAAGCTCCACGCGAAGCCCGCGGCGGGAGACCTGCTACCGGAGTACTACAACGACAAGCCCTCGTTGGCCACGGCGAACTCCCTCACCCTCGACTCCGGCTCCCGGCGCGACGTGACCGCGAACATGACGCTCGCCGTCGGCACCACCGTTTCGGGCACCGTGCGTTACGCCGACGGATCCCCGGTGGCCGGAACATCCGTGACCCTCTACTCGCGGACCGCCGCGCGCATCGGTTCGGCGACGACCGACGCGACGGGGGCCTACACCGTGGTGGGCGTATCGGGCGACGTCACGGCCGGCGTGAGCGCGGGCGGCGGGACCGTCTACGCGGGTTCGACCGACATCCTCGCCGGCGCGACCTTCGTCACGGTCGAGAAGACCGCGAGGATCGACGTCAAAGTCCCCGGCGTCACCGTCTCGGGCGTCGTCACGGTGGGGGCGACGGGCACACCGGTCTCCGGGGGAACGGTTCGGCTCACCTCCTCCCTGGGAGGGCCGGCGACGCCCGCGACGGTGGGCACCGACGGCCGTTACCGCCTACGCGGAGTGATCGCAGGCTCCTACACCGCTCAGTTCACGCCCGCCGCGGGAAGCGGGCTGGCGGAGACGTGGTCGGGCGGGGGCACCGACCCCCGCACCGCCACCGCGTTCACCGTGGCCTCGACAGCGCTGACGAAGAACCTGGCCGCGCTCTCGGGCGGAACCGTCACCGCCGTCCTCCCGGCGGGGACCGGATCCTCCTCGTACCGTGCCCTCCAGCTCTATCGGTGGGCCGACGGAACCGCGCAGTACGCCGCGTACGCGGGCGGACCGGCAGGTTCGTCCGTGAGGCTCGATGCCCTCGCGCCGGGTACGTACACGGCATCCGTCGACGGGGTCTACCTCGGCGGCGCCGTCACGGCCGACGCGGCGACGCGGTTCACCGTGACCGGCGGCAAGGTCGTCGACCTCGGAGTCTTCGATGCCACACCGCGTGGCACCGCGGGAACGCTCACCGTCACCGCGACGGGAGCGTCGTACTCCGCCCGCATCGTCGTCGTGAGTTCCAGCGGGCGCATGTACGACCCCTCTCGCAGCAGCACGGGCTCCAACTCGGTGACCGGCACCTTCGCCGTCCCGGTCGGCACCTACCGCGTCTTCGCGTCCTCCACCTCCCCCGGTGTCGTCGACACCTGGTACGGCGGCGCGTCGAACACGACGGCGAAGAAGATCACCGTGCGCGCGGGTGAGACGTCGACCGTCTCGTTCGCTCTCGCCGCGGGCGACGCCTCGGTCACCGGAAAGGTCCTGGATGCCACCGACCGGACCGCGATCAGCTCGGCGACGGTGCAGCTCACCCCCCTCGATCGCGTCTCCGCCCTGCAGGGACGCGCGAGCACGGTGATGACCCGGACGGACTCCCTCGGCGCCTTCTCATTCCCGTCCACCTTGCGCGCCGGCACGTCGTATCGCATCGACGTGCGGACGCTCAGCGGCACGGCCCTCTCGACGCGGACCTTCACCGCGAAAGCGGGCACCCAGGCGTTCACGTTCACGACGCCGCGGCTGGGAGTCATCAAGGGGAAGGTGGCCGACGCCACGAGCGGGATCGCTGTCGCGCTATGGCGAGAGGGCGAGACCTGGCCGATGACCGAACGGTGGACGGACGAAACCGGCTCGTACCGCTTCGACGATCTCCCCGCGGGCTCGTACCGCGTGCAGTTCACCCGCGCCGACACGGACTCCGCATCGTCGTACGCCCCGGGGTGGGCCCCGAGCGGTCGCACGCGTGAAGACGCCGCCGTCATCAAGGTGGCCGTCGGTGCCACGGTGACAGCTCCGACCACCAAGCTCACGCGTGCGGGCATCATCAGTGGTCGTGTGGCCGCCGCGCCCGCGAAGGGCACGACGACGTGGGCGTTCGCCGACGTCACGGTGAAGGACGATGCCGGGCGCACCGTCACGACCGGCCGGTCGGACGCCGGATCCCCCGGTGCCTACGCGATCGAGGCCGCTCCCGGCACGTACACCGTCTGCGCGCGCCCGGTCGAATCGCCGACTCCGTTCGCCGAGGTCTGCCGGTCGGGGGTCAAGGTCACGGTGGGCACCTCCACGGCGGGTGTCGATCTCACGATGCGACCGGCATCCTCACGCGCCTCCGCGGTCGCCACGGGGTCGATCGCCCCGTGGTGACCGTCGCGAGGTGACCGTTGCGAGGTGACCGCCGCGCCCTGACGCTCGCGTCCGACCGCGCCGGTAGCGTGGACATATGCCTGTGCGTTCCCCTTTCTCGTGTGTCCTGTGGGACGTCGACGGCACTCTCGTCGACGCGTCCGAGGGGATCCTCCGCCGACTGACCATCACGCTCGAGCACTTCGGGCGCACGCCCCCGACCCGCGACGAGCTGTCGCGGTGGATCGGGCCGCCGATGTTCGAGTCGTTCCAGGTGAACGTCGGCATGACGCCGGAGCAGTCGACCGAGGCCGTCGCCTTCTACCGCGGCTTGAACAAGAGCGAGGGGTACACCGTCAGCGCGCGGCTCTATCCCGGCGTCGCCGAGCTCGTGCACGATCTCCACGCCGCGGGCGTCCCCCAGTCGACCGCGAGCTCGAAGCCCGAGGTCCAGGTCGTCGCGCTGATGGACCACTTCGGCCTCGCCCCCGACCTCGAGGCGATCGTCGGCGCCTCGCTCGACGAGCGCAGTCTCAGTGCGAAGTCCGACATCGTGCGCGAAGCACTCCGCCGTCTCGAGGCGAACGGCGTCGACACCTCGCGTCCGGTCCTGATCGGCGACCGGCATCACGACGTCGAGGGTGGAGCGGATGCCGGCGTGCCGGTGATCTTCGTCCGCTGGGGCTTCAGCTGGCCCTACGAGGCCGACGGCGCCCAGGCCGCGGTCGACGACATCGATCAGCTGCGTGCGCTGCTCCTCGTCTCAGACGACGAGCTCGCTGCCGAGGGCGACGGCGGGACCGTCACCCGTGTCTGACGTCACCTGGGCGGTTCCGACGGCCCTGGCGATCGTCGGAGCCCTCCTCGTGACCGCCGTCGTCGTGATGGTCGTCCGCGCGCGACGCCGCTCCCCGCGTGCGCGGGCCGCCGCCGACGCGGCGCGCCTCGCCGCAGCCGACGCGCTCCTTCGTCTGGACGATGCCGCCACCGATCTCGATATCGCGTTCGAGGCGTCCGAGGCACTGGTGGACGGCGACTCGACGAGCGCCCTCCGTCGGTCGCGCGCCGCCGCGCTGCGGGCGCGCGACCGGGGCTTCACGGATGTCGCCGCCCTCGAGAGCTCCTCGGCCATCCCCGCTCAACGCCGGATCGAGGCCGAGGCCGTGCGCGCTCAGCTCGAGGCGCAGCTCGCAAAGGTCGCCCGCACGCGGGCCGAGCTCGTCGAATGGGCACGAACGCACGGAACCCCGTCCGACCGTGTGAGGGCCGCGCGAGCACGACGTGACGACGTCGTCCGCGCCGCCGGTGATCCCGCGCCCCTGATCGCGGGCCTGCGCGAGCGATTCGCCGAGGACGACTGGCGCGACGCCGCCGAGGCCGCCGACGCGGCCACCGCCGCCCTGGCTCAGGCCGACGAGACGCTCGCCGCCGCCGACGCAGCCACGGACCCCGCCGAGATCGATCGTCTGGTCCACGAGGCGACGGATGCCACGCGCCGGGCAGCTCGGCACCTGAAAGCCGTCGAAGACGCCCACCGCATCGCCCTCCAGGCCGCCGACAACGCCGGCGCCGAGGTCGCCGCCGCGCGCGACGAGCTCGCGGCGGCCATCGACATCGCCAAGAGCCGCCCCGACGAGTGCGCGTCCGACGCCGCCGCGCTACTACGCGAAGCGACGAACGACCTCGACGCCGCGGCGATCGATGCCGGGAGGCGGCCGCGCGCCGCGATCGAGACCGTCGCCCGCGTCCGCGAGCTCCGCGACGACCTGCTGGGCGAGGCCCCCGCTCCACGGCGGCGACTCGAGGCCGCCCGCGCCGCGCTCCCGGGAACCCTCGCGTGCGCGCGAGCGGCTCTCGCGGCCGCGGAGGCACGAGACGATCGCACGATCGACGCGCGCCTGCGACGCGACCGCGCGCGACGCGAGCTCGCGGCCGCCCGCGCCGCGACCGACGCCGGTGTCGCCCTCGCCAACGCCCGAACGGCATGGCAGGCGGCCGCCGCGCGCTGACAGGGCGCACCCCCGGTGCCCTATCGTGAGCGACATGGGGGAGAACACCACGGCAGGCCGCACGCTCCAGCTCATGCGGCGGGTCCCCGCGACGCTCGTGCTCGCCGGGATCCTGCTCGTCGTCGGCGTCGCGGGGGCGGGGCTCTGGCATCCGTTCTCCACCTCCGACGTGTTCCCGACCGTGGCGTACGGTCTTCCCGCACTTCAAGAGGGCAGGTGGTGGACCCCCGTCACCGGCACGTTCTTCCTCGACGCGCCGTGGGTGTACGCCCCGATCCTGCTCGGCCTCGCGGGCATGGGGTACGTCGAGTACCGGCGCGGCTCGCGGGTCGCCGCGGGGTACTTCGCCGCCGGCCAGCTCGTCTCGGTGCTGGCATCCGCCCTGTTCCTCTGGGCGGCGGCGCTCCTCCCCTGGCCGTGGGCGCAGCAGCAGGCGGCCGTGCTCGATGTGGGCCCCTCGGGCGGCGTCGTCGCGACCATCGCCGCGGCGGTCTCGCTCCTGCCCTCGCCGTGGCGCCTCCGCGCGTGGACCGTGCTGGTGGCCGGGCTCTCCGTGACCTTGATCTACTGGGGCACGCTCCCGGATCTCGAGCATGCCTTCGCGGTCGTCTTCGTGCTCATCGTCGATCGTTCGCTGCGTCCTCAGCGGGTGTCCGTGCGCGAGCAGCGGCTCATCGCCTTCGTGGTCGTCTGCGCGCTCGGAGCCATCGAGATCCTGACGTTCTTCAGCCCCACCACGGGCCCCTTCGGAACATCGGCCCCCGTTTCGGGCTCGTGGATCGACGTCGCGGTCAACACGGTGCTGGTGCTCGTCGTGGCGACCGGCATCCGCCGCGGCCGTCGGTGGGCGTGGGTCGTGCTCATCGCCTACGCGGCCCTCAACGCGGTTTTCGTGGTCCTGCTCGCCGGGCTGGTACTCCTCTACGGCACCGCCGATCTCGAGGCCGACTCCGGTATCGACCTCACGATCACCCTCGCCTCGTCGCTGCTGTGGACCATCGTGCTCATCTACCTCGTGCTCGTGCGCGCCGCGTTCCGCGCGCGGCCGAAGGCGGCGCTGGGCGAGACTCCCGCCCCCACGGTCGCCGACGTCAAAGACGAGCTGCACAGATCCGGCGGGGGCACCCTGTCATGGATGGCGACGTGGGAGGGCATGTCATACGCGCGGTTCGGCCGCGGCATCGTGGCCTTCCAGCGCCGAACCGGCGTCGCCCTCGCGCTCGGCGACGCCCTCGGCCCCGCGGGCGATCGTCCGCGAGCCGTGCGCGCGTTCATCGACCGCGCCGAGAGCGCCGGCCTCGCCCCCTGTTTCTTCAGCGCCGGAGAAGAGACGCGCGCGGCCGTACCCGAAGACTGGCGCAGCATCGTCGTGGCCGATGACACGATCGTCGACCTGCCGGGCCTGAAATTCACCGGCAAGGCGTGGGGAGCAGTCCGCACCTCACTCAACCGCGGCGAGCGCGAGGGCATGACGTTCCGGCTGTCTCGCCTCGCCGACGAGACGTGGGGCATCCGGCAGCAGCTGCGGGCGATCTCCGACAGCTGGGTCGGCGAGAAGGGTCTCCCCGAGATGGGCTTCACCCTCGGCACGCTCCACGAGGCGAACGACCCCGAGGTGCGGGTGGCGCTCGCGATCTCGCCGGCCGGCGACGTCGACGGGTTCCTGTCGTGGCTGCCGGTGTACGGCGAGGGCCGAGTGCGCGGCTGGACGCTCGATCTCATGCGCCGACGCGACGGAGGCTTCGGCCCCGTCATGGAGTACCTCATCGGTTCGTCGGCGCTGCAGTTCTCCCGCGAGGGCGCGGACGTCATGTCGCTGTCGGGCGCACCCCTCGCGCACGAGTATCCCGCGGATGCCGGCCCCATCGCCGACCTGCAGCAGCGCATGGCCGCGATGCTCGAGCCCGTCTACGGCTTCGCGTCCCTGCACCGGTTCAAGCAGAAGTTCCAACCGCGCTACGAGACCATGTACCTGCTCTACCGCGACGAGGCCGACCTGACGCGGATCGGCACCGCGCTCACGCGGGCGTTCCTGCCGCACGCGACGATCCGCCAGTTCGCCGCAGCCGGCCTCGACCTCGTGCGCCACGAGCGCTGATCGGCCGGACAGGCTGGTCGGCCGGACAGGCTGATCGGCCGGACAGGGGATGCCGCCGCGCCCGGCCGAATCGACCCCGGCGTCGCCCGGGGTGAGAGGTCAGAGCGGGCGGATGTCTTCCGCCTGCAGGCCCTTGGGGCCCTGCGCGATCTCGAACTCGACGCGCTGGTTCTCCTCGAGCGAGCGGTAGCCGCCCGACTGGATCGCGCTGTAGTGCGCGAAGACGTCCTGCCCGCCGTCATCGGGCGCGATGAAGCCGAAACCCTTCTCCGCGTTGAACCATTTGACCGTGCCCTGCGTGCTCATCGACATGCCGTTTTCCGCTTGAGCCGGCACCGAGCGCGCCGGACTTGCCCCAAAAGTAGCGCCCGCGTCGAAACGGCGCACGACCCCGTGACACAAACGTTGCATGCCGCAATGAGGCCGAAGCCCATACGACGCCCGGGCTGAGCAGAGCTCGAAGCCCGGGCGTCGACGGATCCCCCCGGATATGTCACGCGAGGCGTGACGGTGATGACATTACAGCCGCAGAAGGCCTCCGCGCGACACGAAAGCTGTGAATACGTAACGCAAAGTCCGAGACTGTGATACTCGCGCGACGTAAACTCCGCGTGATGAGCGCTCCACGGTCCCGGTTGGCCCTCGTCGATGAGGCCTACGCGGCCCTCGGCGAGGCCATCGTCGACGGCCGACTTCGACCCGGGGACCGCCTCCGCGACGTGGAGTTGGCCGCATACATGGGTATCTCGCGAACGCCCGTCCGAGAAGCGCTGCAGAAGCTCCAACGCATCGGTCTCGTCGAGGTCGCCGCGAACCGTTATACGCGCGTCGCCGCGCTCACCGACCGCGCCCGCACCGACATGCGCGAGTACGCCGCGCACAACATCGCGTCGGCGATGCGCGTCGCGCTGCCGCGCTGCACCCCCGAGGAGATCGAGACCGCCCTCACCCTCATCGACGCGATGCGCGACGCCGACTCCTCGAAGACGTACGTGGCCGCTGTCCTGGATTTGTACGCGCTCATGGTCGCGGCTTCGCACAACATCCCCTTCCAGAGGACGCTGGAGCAGACCGATCTGGTCCTGCGGCGCAACCTCGAGGGGTGGGAGAGCATCACGGGAGACACCCGACCCACACTGTTCGCGCATCTGCGCACGCAGCTCGCCGCGCGCGACGCGAACGGCGCGACGTGGACCTTCCTCGCTCTGCACGGCTTCGCCTGAGCGCGCAAGCGTCGAGCGCCCCGCACGGTGCCCCCGGTAGCGTGGCGCCATGGCCCACATCGACCTGCGCGAGCTGACCGACGACGATCGGGATGCCGCCTTCGACGCCGTCCGCGACAGTGCCTCCTCGTGGCCGCGCGCCACGATCGAGAACCGCGAGGCCTTCGACGCCTGGGTCGCCGAGGATCGCGTGGCCGCCCGCGCGGTGGTCGCCGACGGCGCCATCGTCGGCCTCGCCGCCACGCTCGATGTCGACGACGACCGCGAGATCCTCCTCGCTGTGACTCCCGGTGCCGTCGAGGGTGTGGCCACCGAAGCCCTCCGCCTGCTCACGGTCCTCGAACCCGAGCGCCCCCTCTACGCCTGCCTCGCCGCCGACGACGACCCCTCGCACGCCGTGCTCGCCGGGCTGGGCTTCGTGGAGGACTCGCGCGACGGGGACGACATCGTCTACGTCCTTCCCCCGACTCTGGAGTGACCTCGACATGGACGACGTGACGTGGGGCGGGATCGTTCCGAGTGTGGTGCTGATCATCGCCGGCGGGGCGCTGTGGTGGTGGTCGATCGCTCTGACCGTCCGCGCCTACCGCGGCGAGCGCGTCCCGGTGTGGCGGAACCCCCGTAAAGCCCCGGGTCGCGCGGTCGCGTCGCGGGCCTTCGGAGCCGCGACCCTGACTCTCGGCGTCGGGATCGCCCCCTGGGGTCAGCTCGACGCACCGTCCTGGCTCGTGCCCCTGCTGGCAGGATCCGTGGCCGTGGTGTTCCTCTTGATTCCGTACTTCGCCACCGTGATCGTCCACAACCGCGGCGTCGAGACGCCCTAGTTCGGTTCTTCGCTCTCCTCGAGCGTCTCGTCGGCGTCGACCGACGTGTCGTCCGTGGCGCTGTCCTCCTCGGCTGCGGCGGCCTGCTGGGCGGCGAGGGCGTAGGCCTCTTCTTCTCTGCGCTTCTCCGACATGCGCCCAACCTAGGCGCGCGCGAGCGGCCGCGTAAAGGTCAGCGCCGCGAGAGGGTCGCGACGATCGGCCGGTGGTCGCTCCCCGCGTCGTCGAAGTCGGTTCTGACCTCGAAGCCGCGCACCTCCCACGCCGATCCGACCAGCACGTGGTCGATGGGTGCGGCGAGCCCGGTGGGCAGGCGCACCGGCCAGGTGCCCACCGCGGCCGCTCCCGCCTCGGCGGCGGCATCCCGGCACTCCCCCACCGTGCCGCCGTTCCGCTCGAGCCCCGCGAGGTGATCGAGCGTCGAGTTGAGATCGCCGGCGAGGATCACGTCGGGGCTCGAGCACTGCGCCGCCACCCAGTCCATCCCCTCGGTCCAGTCGGTCATGATCAGCGGCAACGGGGGCAGCGGGTGCGCGGCGACGAGTGTCGGTCCGTCCCCCTCAGCCGGGCGGAAAACCCCGCTGGGAACCCCGGGCGTCGAGCCGGCCGACAAATCCGGGACGTACGGTCCCATCGACTCCGCCACGAGCAGCGTCGTGGGGACGGGATCGTCCCCGGGAGCGGCCTGCAACGTCGAGGGAGTCATGCGGATGCCCTCGCGGGACAGGATGCCGACGACCTCCGCTGCCGCGTCCGCGTCGGTCTCGGGAAGGCTCACGACGTCCGCCCCGGTCTCGCGGACGAGTCGGGCGATGCTCTCGGGCGACGCCCCGCCCCCGTACGTGTTCCAGGCCACGACGACCAGCTCGCCGTCGGCAGCCGCCCCGCCCCCACCGCACGCGACGAGCACGCCCGCGTTGCCGAGAGACGCCGCGGCGAGCACGATCGCCAGCCCCGCCGCCACGCCCCACCGCCGCCGGAGCACGGCGATCACGCCCGCGACCACCGCGAGCGCGGCGAGGCCGATGGCCAGGATGCCGCGGAACGGGATCAGCTGGGCCACCACCTGCAGG
>NZ_LDRU01000002.1 GCF_001476285.1 Microbacterium testaceum
CGAACCGATGCGGCGTCGGATGCGTTGCCTGCCGCCAGCGGATGGCGCTGAGGTGCGCCGTTCGTCCGGGGCGAGTGCGCCGCCGCGTGCATTTCGCGCAACTCACCGGGGGAGGGGGAGGGGGCGCTCACGGGCGCCTCGCGGGACTCAGGGGGATGACGTCGTGGCGGGCGCGCAGCGCGTCGATGACGACCACGCGCCCGAGCAACGGTTCGCCGGCGCCGGTGACGAGCTTGATCGCCTCGGTCGCGAGGAGTCCACCCACCTGCACGCAGAGCGAGCCGAGCACGCCGACCTGAGCGCACGTCGGCGGTTCGCCCGCCGATCCGGGCGGAAACAGGTCACCGAGCACGACGGGTGCGTGCCCCTCGGGCGGGGCCGACCAGAACACGGTCACCTGGGCGGCCCACTCCTGGACGGCTCCCCAGACGAGGGGGACGCCGAGGGCCTCGGCCGCGGCGGCGACCGCCTCGCGCGTGTCGAAGGTGTCGCTGCCGTCGATCACGAGGTGGGCGCCGTCGAGCAGCTCGCGGGCGTTGTCGGAGGTCAGGCGTACCGTGCGTTCATGGACGACGGTGAGCGGCGAGAGGGCCTGGACGGCCCGGGCGGCGGAGGTCGTCTTCGCCGTGCCGATGTCGTCGACCCGGTGAGCGAGCTGGCGCTGCAGGTTGGTGCGTTCGACCGTGTCGTCGTCGATGATCACGAGCTCACCGACGCCCGCCGCCGCGAGGGCGAGCAGCACCGGAGACCCGAGGCCGCCGGCTCCGATCACCGCGATGCGCGCGGCCGCGATCCGCCGCTGCCCCTCCTCACCGATCCCGGCGAGCACGGCGTGACGAGCCGTGCGGATGAGTTCTTCGGGGGCGAGGGATGCCACCGGCTCGACGAGCGGACTCATCCGCCGATCGCGCTCATCGTGCGCTCGGGCTGGACGAAGTCGGCACGCGCGAGCCCCACGCGATCGGAGCCGTGGGCGCGGGGCTTGAGCCACATGGCATCCCGCCAGATCTGCGCGAGACCCTCGTCGTCGGCGCCGTCGCGGAGGGCCGTGAGCAGGTCGGTCTCTTCGTGCGAGAACAGACACGACCGGATCCGGCCGTCGGCGGTGACGCGCGTGCGCGAACAGGCGGAGCAGAACGGTTCGGTGACCGACGAGATGATGCCGACGTGCCCGGCGAGGGCGGTCTCGCCGAGGCGGCGCACCTCCCAGCGTTCGGCGGGGGCTGCGCCCCGGCCGCGGGGGTCGGCGGTGAGGGTGAAGGCCTCCTCGATCGCGGCGCGGATGTCGCGGGCCGGGATGACGTTGGTCGCGCTCCACGACCGGTCGCCGTCGAGGGGCATGTCCTCGATGAAGCGCATCTCGAAGCCGTTCGACACCGCCCAGTCGACCAGGGGGACGACCTCGGTGTCGTTGACGCCCCGGAGGAGCACCGCGTTGATCTTGATGGGGCCGAGGCCCGCGGCGCGCGCGGCCTGAAGTCCCGAGAGCACCTTGTCCAGGTGTGGGCGGCGCGTGAGCTCGGCGAACGTTTCGGGGTGGAGGGTGTCGAGCGAGACGTTGATCCGGTTGAGGCCCGCGTCCTTCAGGGGCTGGGCGCGGCGGTCGAGGCCGACAGCGTTCGTCGTCAGCGAGATCGGCAGGTCGGGATTGTCGGCACGGATGCCGGCGATGATGTGCTCGAGATCCTTGCGCACGAGGGGCTCGCCGCCGGTGATCCGCAGTTCTTCCGCGCCCAGGGAGTGCACAGCGACGCGGACGATGCGCCGGATCTCGTCGGCGCTCATCAGCTGCGACTGCGGGAGCCACGGCATCCCGTCGGCCGGCATGCAGTACGTGCAGCGGAGGTTGCACTTGTCGATCACCGAGACGCGCAGGTCGGTCGCGACCCGGCCGAAACGGTCGAGGAGACCGCCGCTCCGCGGAGCGCCGGCGACAGGTTCGTGCGCGGGGCGCTCAGGATTTGCCGTCGCGGGGCGGACCCCGCCGGTCGTGCGGACCGCGCCGAGCCCGCTCGCCGCGCCGTTCGCGGTCACGGTCGCGCCGAAGGGGACGGCGACCGGACCACGCGTCGCGCTCGCGTGCTCGGCATCCATGGGTCGAGCCTAGGTCAGCGGGAAGGGGGTGAGGGCGTCGCTCGAGAACCGCGCGATACGGTCGTCGCATGCCGAACGCCTTCCGTATCGCCACCGCGGCGCGCCTGCTCGGAGTCAGCGACGACACCGTGCGGCGCTGGATCGACCAGGGCGTGCTGCCGACGACGGGGGCGTCGCCGGTGGAGATCCCGGGCGCGGCCCTCGCCGAGCGGGCGGTCGCGCTCGCCGACGAGCCCGACGACCCCACCGGGATCGCCTCGAGCGCGCGCAACCGCTTCGTCGGCATCGTCACGCGCGTGCGCATCGACGGCGTGATGGCGCAGGTCGACCTGCAGTGCGGGCCGCACCGGGTGGTGTCGCTCATGTCGGCGGAAGCGGCCGAGGAGCTCGCGCTCGAGCCGGGCTCGCTCGCGGTGGCGTCGGTGAAGGCGACGGTCGTGACGGTGGAGGCGCCGCGCGGCTGATCGGCTCGGACTCGATGCGAGCGAAACTCCTGACTTTCGCCGTCGCGCCGCGCTGTGGGGCGTGGTGGGTACCCCTTCCTGATGGTTTCTCAGGAGTTTGGCCCGCTGGTGACCGCGGTCGCGCCACGAGGGATCGGGCATCAGCGGCCCGAGCGGGCGGAGAGCGGATATATTCGACCTGAATATCCGCAAATGCGGATTCATGTCGAGGCGCGTGGCGCCGGGAAAGGAACTCCCATGCGCCGCCCCCTCCGTCTCGCCGGTGTCCTCGCCGTCGCCGCCCTGCTCGCCGCGTGCGCCAGCCCGCCGCCTCAGCCCGCGGCATCCGGGGATCAGCTGGGCGGGACGCTCGAGGTCTACGCGGCGGCGTCTCTGCAGCGCTCCTTCGACGAGATCGCGACGGCGTTCGAGGCCGCGCACCCCGGTGTCACCGTGTCGCCCGTGTACGACGGATCGAGCACGCTCGCCACCCAGATCGGCGAGGGGGCGCCGGCTGACGTGTTCGCCTCGGCCGACGAGAAGAACATGTCGAAGGTCGCCGCGCAGGCGCCCGCCCCGCAGATCTTCGCGGCCAACACCCTCGTCATCGCGGTGCCCGCCGGCAACCCCGGCGGCGTCGAGACGCTCGAAGACCTTTCGCGCGTGACGACGGTCCTGTGCGCCCCGGAGGTTCCCTGCGGTGCGGCATCCCAGACGCTGCTGTCGAACGCCGGGGTGACGGTGAGCCCCGCGAGCGCGGAGCAGAACGTCACGGCCGTGTTGACGAAGGTTGCCGCCGGCGAGGCCGACGCCGGACTCGTCTACGCCACCGACGTCGTCGGGCGCGCCGACATCGAGGCGATCGTGCCCGAGGGGGCCGACAAGGTGGTGAACCGGTACCCCATCGCGGCCCTGACCGATGCGCCGAATCCCGAGGCGGCGGCCGCCTTCGTCGCCTTCGTGCTGTCGGACGACGGCCAGCGCATCCTCGCCGACGCCGGGTTCCGCGCACCGTGAGGGCTGTGGGATACGTCCCCCGCTGGCTGATCCTGCCGGCCGTCGCGGGCCTGCTCTTCCTCCTCGTGCCGCTGACCGCGCTGATCGCACGGGTCGAGTGGGGCACTCTTGTCGGCGATGTGACGTCGGATGCCGCGCTGTCGGCGCTCGGCCTGTCGCTGTCGACGGGGGCCATTGCCACGCTGGTGTGCGCGGTCGTGGGCATCCCTCTCGCGCTGGTGATCGCCCGGAGTCCCGCGCGGACCGCCGCTCTGCTGCGGGCACTCGTGACCGTGCCGCTCGTCCTGCCGCCGATGGTCGGCGGTGTCGCGCTCCTCTACCTCTTCGGCCGCAACGGCTGGTTCGGCGCGCTCGGGCTGCCGTTCACCACCCCCGCGGTCGTGCTCGCGCAGGTGTTCGTCGCGCTGCCGTTCCTCGTGCTCGCGGTCGAGGGCGCGCTGCGCAGTACGGGGGTCGAGTTCGAGCGCACGGCTGCGTCGCTCGGCGCATCGCGCGCGACCATCCTTCGGCGAGTGACGCTGCCCCTCGCCGCGCCCGGGATCGTCGCCGGGGTCGTGCTGTGCTTCGCGCGCGCGATCGGGGAGTTCGGGGCGACCGCCCTGTTCGCCGGCAACCGTCCCGGCGTGACGCAGACCATGCCGCTCGCGATCTACACCGCATTCAACGGCGCCGGCGTCTCGCAGGGAACCGCCGTCGCCCTGTCGCTCCTGCTGCTCGTCACGGCCGTCGCGGTGCTGCTGCTCGTGCGCGGGTGGCGGCCGGGGGTGGGTCGATGAGCGGGCGCGAACCCGCCGATCCGGCGGTCCCCTTGATCCCGGATGCCGCAGCCCTCCGCGCCCACGTCGTGGTGCGCCGTCGAGACTTCGCCGTCGACATCGCCCTCGACGTCGCGCCCGGCGACACCGTCGCGGTCATGGGTCGCAGCGGCGCCGGCAAGTCGACGCTCCTCGGAGCCCTCGCCGGACTCGTCCCGCTCGACGGGGGAGAGATCGTGCTCGACGGACGAGTCCTCGACCGCGCTCCGCGCGTGCGCACCGCCCCGATGCACCGCGGGATCGTGCTGCTCGGGCAGGACGCGCGCCTCTTCCCGCACCTGAGCGCCCGCGAGAACGTCGCCTTTGGTCCGCGGGCGGCCGGGGTCCCAGCATCCCTCGCCCGTTCGTCGGCCGACGAATGGCTGGCGCGAGTGGGACTCCCCGGTGCGGGGGATCGCCGTCATGCACAGCTCTCGGGCGGTGAGCAGCAGCGCGTCGCGGTGGCCCGTGCGCTCGCCGCGGAGCCCCGGGTCGTGTTGCTCGACGAGCCGCTGGTGGCCCTGGATGCCGTGACCGCGTCGGAGATCCGCGCGATGCTTCGCGAGTGCCTCGCCGGGGTCACGTCCGTCGCCGTCACCCACGATGCGGTCGACGCGGCCGCGCTGGCCGACCGACTCGTGATCGTCGAGCGAGGACGGGTGACCCAGGAAGGGTCGGTGCGCGAGGTGCTGTCCGCCCCGACGACCGAGGTCGCCGCGAAGATCGCGGGGCTCGAACGGCTCGTCGGTGTGGCGCGCGCGGGCGGTTGGGAGGGGGCCGGAATGCGCCTGGAGTCGACGGATGCCGCCTCTCGCGCTCTCGTCGGGAGCGACGGGGTCGCGCTGGCTGCCGTCTTCCGCGCGTCCGACCTGCGGCTGGGAGAAGGATTCCCCGCGATCGTGTCGCACCTCGAGCCGACGCCGTCGGGCGTGCGCGTCGTCACCGACCGCGGGGCTGCCGAGGTGGCGCCGGGTGAGGCCGCGGGGCTCGGTGCGGGAGACGCCGTGCGGGTGAGCGTGGCGCCCGATCGGGTGCGGTTCGTCGCGGCACCCTGACTCTGTGCGCCCTGTCGGGGCGGCGATCGACGGCAGGACCCTTACCCCGGGGCTCGACACCGGTCGTGGCGCGGGTGACGCACGCATGCGGCGGCACTCACCCGCCGCATGTAAAACACACCGTCAGGTGGCATGCATACATGCCTTCCTGGTTGGCTGTCCCTGTTCGACGGATGACGGCGCACACCGCTGTGAGGGGGCATAGTGATGGCTACGGCAACTCCACGCGTGCGCGCTTTCCTGATCTACGGCCTTGTCCTTAGCGTGGTGATGGCGGGGTTCCATATCGTGGCCGCCGGGGCGAGGGGCATCGATCTCGCGGCGCTGATCGTGCTGGCGCTCGCGGCGGTGACGATCGCCGTCGCGGCTGTCATCCTGCGGAAGCCGCTGACGCGTGCGCCCTACGCCTTCTTCGTCTTCCATGTCGTGAGTTATGTGATCGTCGCGGGCTCCACCTCTCTGCATGCCTTCGTGGCGGACTGGGCGGGTGCGCGCGGGGGTGGGCTCGGGTGGATGATCGGCCTGTGGAGCGTGGGGCTCCTCGTCCACGCGTTCGCCTCGGTTGCGCGCAACGGGTTTGCGGATGCTGACCTCTGAGGAGCACCGTCTCGTCGAGTACGCGTGCAAGACGTGGGCGGACGGGCATGTCAAAGCCAGCTTGGCTGTGTTCGCGATGCTCGCCCTGAGCAGCCGGCCGCAGTGGGTCGGTGACGTGCAGGAGAGCGTGCGCGAGATGTCGCGCGGCGCCATGCAGCCCGACGCGCAGACCTCCACCGGATGATGCGTCGGCTCGACCGGCTCGGACTCGTGAGATGCGTGCGGTACGAGTCGCGGGGTCCGGGTGCGGCGCGCAAGATCTTCGCCCTGACCGAGGTCCTGGCGACGTGGCTCTGGGTGTGCGGCGGTGCACTGACGGCGAGTCTGCTCATGATGGTTCTTCGGCCCGGGGGGGCGCCCGCGCCCCGCGGCGTGGATCGTCGGGGTCGTGGGCGGCGTCGTGGGCAGTAGCGTGTCGCTGCTCTTACTCTTGACGTGACGGCTCCGGCGGGTCCCGGTTCGCGCGTCCGACCTGCGGCTGGGAGAAGGATTCCCCGCGATCGTGTCGCACCTCGAGCCGACGCCGTCGGGCGTGCGCGTCGTCACCGACCGCGGGGCTGCCGAGGTGGCGCCGGGTGAGGCCGCGGGGCTCGGTGCGGGAGACGCCGTGCGCGTGAGCGTGGCGCCCGATCGGGTGCGGTTCGTCGCGGCATCCTGACGCTCGCGCCTCGCCGATATCGCGCGGAGCGCCCGCCGGTGGGAGCGCGCCCGGCGTGGCCACGGCTCGCAGTGGCGATGTCGGACCCGTGGGCGACAATCGGCCTATGAGCGAATCGACCGTCACCCGAGCAGCGGGTGCGCGCCTGCTGAGCATCGGCGAGTTCTCGCGATACGTCGGCATCAGTGTGCGGATGCTGCGCCACTACGACGAGCGCGGACTCCTCACGCCCGCATCGGTCGACGCATTCACGTCGTACCGGCGGTACACGCCCGATCAGCTGCGCGTGGCGGGCCGCATCCGCACCCTGCGCGACGCCGGTTGCGGCATCTCGCTCATCGCGGAGCTCCTCCCGCTCTTCGCCACCCCCCACGTGCTGCGGGCGCGCCTCGCTCAGCACGCGGCCTCGCTCGAGACCGCGGCCGCCGAGCTTCACGCTCAGCAGCGTCTGACGCTGTCGTTGGCCGACGCGCTCGACACGTCGTCGGCCGTGGTCGGTGAGCGGGTCTTCCCCGCCGTGCGGACGCTTCGGCTGCGGCGCACGGTGGCCTGCTATCCGGCGGAGGGTGAGCTCTGGGCCGACCTTCGCGACCTGATCGCCCGCCCGGACGGCGCTGACCCGGCGCGCTTCGGTGAGCTGGTCGGCGCCACCTACTTCGACGAGGAGTTCCGCGACGACGACGTCGAGATGGCGATCTGGCGCGACTACAGCGGGCCGTTTTCGCCGCGGGACGGGTTCGACATCGCTGAACTCCCCGCGCAGCGCGTCGCCTGGACCACCCACAGGGGAGACTTCGACACCATCGGGCGCGCGACCGAGATCCTCGGCACCTGGATCGCCGAACACGGGTTCGCGCGGGCGGGTGCCCTCTTCAACGTCTACGTCGTGGGGCCCGGGCGCGAGAGCGACCCCGCGAAGTGGGTCACCGAGGTCAACGTGCCGATCGCTTGACCCTCTCACTGTGGCAGGTCGCACTCTCGATGCAGAGGGCGGACGAGCCGCCTGAGACGAGAGAGAGGTCACACCCATGAGCGACACGAACACCGTGAACTACTTCGAGATCGGCACTCCCGACCCGGAGGCCGCTCGCGCCTTCTACGGGCAGCTGTTCGGCTGGCGGTTCGCGGCCGCCAACCCCGGCGGCTACGCCGCCGTGAACGAGAACGCCGGCGGGCTCTGGGACACGTCGCAGATCGGCGGTGAAGCGTGGGCGGTGTTCTACGTCGAGGTCGCCGACATCCGCGCGACGCTGCAGACGGCGATCGAGCAGGGCGCCGAGACGGTGCGGCCGCTCGTCGACAACGGGACGATCCTCTTCGCCCACCTCGCCGATCCGGCCGGCAACCGGTTCGGCGTGTGGCAGCGCAAGCTCACCGCCTGACGCGTCGCGGAGGGGCTGCGCCGTCGGTGGGCGTCCACGGCACCCGGACGCCGAGTCCGTGCCGCACGGGACTCCCACTGAGTGTCCAAAACACCCGGAAACTTTTGCGAGGTTTCCGGGTGTTCTGGACACTCAGCCCGCCGGCTGGGCCTACGGCGCGGCGACGGGACGTGATCAGCGCCCGGGCGGACGGGTCAGCCGGAGACGACCCGCCCGTCCTCAATCCGCACCTCGCGGTCCACCAGTCCGGCGGGCACCTCGACGTGCGACACGAGCAGCACGGCACGGTCGCGATCGACCGCGCCGAGAAGGTCGTGCAGCAGGGCCTCGGATGCCGCGGGGTCCACGCCCGCGGTCGGCTCGTCGAGCACGAGCACCGGGAACCCGCGCAGGAGCGCCCGTGCCAGAGCCAGTCGTTGCGCCTGCCCGCCCGAGACGAGGACGCCCCGGTCGCCGACGCGGGTGTCGAGGCCGCCGCGCTCGCGGACCCAGCCGTCGAGCCCCACGCGTGCGAGGACGGCCCACAGGTCGGCGTCGCTCGCCGTGTCGCGAGCGAAGACCAGGTTCTGGCGCACCGACTCGTCGAACAGGAACGGCGCCTGCTCGATCAGCCCGACCGTCCGGCGCAGGTCGTCGCCGGAGAGGTCGCGCGCCTCGATGCCGCCCACGGTGTACGACCCCGCGTAGTCGAGGAAGCGCACGAGAACGTGGGCGAGCGTCGTCTTGCCCGCGCCGCTCGGGCCCGAGACGAGGACACGCTCCCCGGGGCCCACGCGCAGGTCGACGTCGTCGAGCCGCCCGGCGTCGCCGTCGGAGTCGCTGCGGGCCGGCCAGTGCGCCGCCACCCCGCGGAGCACGAGACCCTCGCCCAGTGCGGGGCCGGTGCCGGTGGCCGCGGGCTCCGTCTGCGGCAGGCCGTCGGGGATGGTCTCGGGCACCGCTTCGGCGATCCGCTCGGCCGCAGCCCGCACCTGCCGCCAGGACGCGAGGGCGAGAGGAACCGGTCCGAACACCTCGAACACGGCCATCGGCAGCAGCACGACGACCGCGAGCCCCGGCCCCGAGAGGGTCCCGCCGGTGACGCCCGGGGCCGCGACCGCGAGGGCGAGCAGCGAGGCGGCGCCGGCGAGCACCGAGACCGTACCGGAGGTGAGCCCCTGCGCCACGCCCCGGCGGACCAGCGCCCGGCGCAGAGCGGCGTCGGCGGAGCGGACGCGCTCGCGCGCGGCATCCAGAGCCCCGTAGGCGGTCAGCACGTCGAGGTTCGTCAGGAGGTCGTGCACCGCGTCGGCGACGGCGGTGCGAAGCGGCGCCACCGAGCGCTCCGCGCGGGAGCCCGCCGCCCACCCGACGGCCACGGCGACCCCGAAGGCCACGACGAGGCAGGCGAGCAGCACGAGCGCGGCCGGCCATGAGATGAACGCCGTGAAGAGGACCGCGGCGAGAGAGGTCAGGGCGGCGGCCGACAGGGGCAGGACGACCCGCAGCGGAAGGTTCTGCAGCTCCTCGACGTCGTCGACGACGCTCGACAGGAGTCCTCCGCGGTGCGCGCGCCCGAGCCCGTCCGGCGCCAGGGGCACCAGCTCGCGCACGAGATCGGCGCGCACGCCCGCCAGCTGATGCAGGGCCGCATCGTGGCTCGTCAGCCGCTCGAGGTAGCGGAACACCCCGCGCGACAGCGCGAACGCGCGCACCCCGACGACGGCGGCCGATAGGTACATCACGAGCGGCTGCTCCGCCGCCCGCGCGATGAGCCACGCGCTCGCCGCGAGCAGCGCCACCGCGCTCAGCGCGGTGCCGAAGCCCGACAGCACCGCGGGCGCGAACCGACGACGCGAGGGCATCGCCGAGCTCAGGATGCCGCGCACCCGGGCGTTCACTCCTGCACCCCTTCGCTGCGCAGTGAGTTGCCGCGATTCGACGCTTCGAGGTCGGCTGTGGCGACGATCTCCGGCAATTCACCCGCGGGGTGGAGCCCGATCACGCGATCCGCGATCGACCGCGCGGACGGGCGGTGCGACACCAGCAGCACCCCGCGGCCGGCGTCGGCCTCGCGACGCAGGGTCGCCCACAGGTGCGCTTCGGTCGCGGCATCCAGGGCGCTCGAGGGTTCGTCGAGCACGAGCACGGGAGCTCTCGCGACACGGGCGCGATACAGCGCTCGCGCCACGGCGACCCGCTGCGCCTGCCCGCCCGAGAGGCCCGACCCTCCCGCGCCGAGCGGGGTCGCGGGGTCGATGTCGGCGGCGCCCGCGTCGTCCAGCGCTCGCGCTACGGCGACGGGATCGAGGGTCGACCCGAGCGCGACGTTCTCGCCGACCGTTCCCGAGACGAGTCCGGGCCGTTGCCCCGCCCACGCGACGGCGGCGCGCGCGTGGGGCACGGCCACGCCGTCGACACGCACCTCGCCGTCGTGCTCGGCGTATCCGAGCAGAGCGGCGATCAGCGACGACTTTCCGACGCCGCTCGGGCCGGTCATGAGCACGATCTCACCCGGTCCCACCGACAGCGACGCCGTCGGCATCCGGTGCACTCCGCGATGCACGCGCACCTCGTGCAGCGCCACGGTCGACCCGGTCGCGGGGGTCTCGGCATCCGGGTCGGAGGTCTTCCGGGCGGCATCGAGGGCGTCGAAGATCTCGCCCGTTGCCGCGACCCCCTCCGACGCCGCGTGGAACTGCACGCCGACCTGGCGCAGGGGAAGGTAGGCCTCGGGCGCGAGCAGCAGCACGAACAGCCCCACCAGCAGCGAGAGGTCGCCCGCGAGGAGCCGGAAGCCGATCGTCACGGCGATGATCGCGACGGAGATGGATGCCAAGAACTCGAGCGCGAAGCCGGAGAGGAACGACACGCGCAGCACCGTCATCGTCTCGCGCTTGTAGTCGCGCGTGACGGTCTCGATCGTGTCGGCCGCGCGATGCTGCCGACCGAATGCCTTGAGCGTGCCGAGGCCCTCGACCGTGTCGGCGAAGCGGGCGGCGAGCCTTCCGAGCGTGCGGTACTGCTTCTGCTGCACGGCGCGCGTCGCCAGTCCGATCAGCACCATGAAGATCGGGATGAGCGGGATCGTGAGGACCACGATGAGGCCGGAGAGCGGATCGGCCAGGGCGATCGTGCCGATGAGGATCGGCATCGTGATCGCGGTCGCGACGAGCTGAGGAAGATAACGCCCGAAGTAGGCGTCGAGCGCCTCGAGTCCGTGCCCCGCGGTGGTCGCGAGCGACGCGGTGTTGCGCCCGGCCAGCCACCGGGGGCCGAGCCGGGCGACCGCGGCGACGAGCTTCTCGCGCAGCTGCAGGGAGGCGACCGCCGCTCCGCGCGCCGACACGCGCTCCGACGCGACGATCAGGAACCCGCGCAGGAGGACCAGGGATGCCGCCACCCCCACGTACCCCCACAGTTCCGCCGGCGGTCGCCCGCCGATCGCGCCGACGAGCGCTGAGGTCACCGCCCACGCGAAACCGACGATCACGCCGGTCTGCGCCAGCACGATGGCGGCGGTGATGACGAGGAACCCGCGGGCGGCCGTGGCGTATCGCACGAGCCGCGGGTCTACGGGACGCACCTTCTCTGCTCCCACGTCGCTCACGACAACGATCCTTCCAGACGGGTCGCCCCGCTCTCCCCGGGGGTGGTGCGGGAGAGCGGGGCGACCGGCGTCAGTGCGCGACGAGGGCGGCCTTCTCGATGCGGGCGCGGGTGACGCGCTTGCGGAAAACCCAGTACGTCCATCCCTGATACGCGAGCACCAGCGGCAGGAAGATGAGCGCCGCCCAGCTCATGATCGTCAGCGTGTAGTCGGTGCTGGACGCGTTCTCGATCGTCAGACCCGAGCCCGCCTCGAGCGTCGAGGGCATCACGTTCGGGAAGAGCGCGAAGAACAGGGCCGCCACCGCCGTGACGATCGTGATCGCGCCGAGCGTGAAGGCGGTGCCCTCGCGGTCGCGGAGGTTGGCCACCCACGATCCGATCAGGGCGAGCGCAGCGATGCCCGAGAGGGCGACGACCCCCAGCAGGAGAGGTGCCTGATTGCTCGCCGCCTGGACGATCGTCCAGACCAGGAACAGTGCGGCGGCGACGATTGTCGCGAGGCCCGAGGTCCGGGCGAGCTTCCGCGCATCCGTCCGCACCTGCCCGTCCGTCTTCAGCGCCACGAAGTACACGCCGTGGGTGAAGAAGAGCAGCAGGGTCACCAGGCCACCCAGGATGCCGTAGGGGTTGAGCAGCGTGAACAGGGTGCCGACGTACTCGTGATCGGCATCCAGCGGCACGCCCTGCACGATGTTGGCGAACGCGACCCCCCAGAGGAAGGCGGGGACGGCGGAGCCGATGACGATCATGCGGTCGAACCCGCGCTTCCACTTCGCCGAGTCCCGCTGGTGGCGGTACTCGAACGAGACGCCCCGGGCGATGAGCGCCAGCAGGATCAGCAGGAGCGGCAGGTAGAAGCCGCTGAAGAGCGTGGCGTACCACTCGGGGAACGAGGCGAACAGGGCCGCTCCCGCGACGATGACCCACGTCTCGTTGAGGTCCCACACGGGGCCGATGGTGTTGATGATCTGCCGGCGGGCGATGTCGTCCTTGCCGAGGAACGGCAGCGACATCCCGACGCCGAAGTCGAACCCGTCGAGCACGAAGTAGCCGATGAAGAGGAATCCGACGATCCAGAACCAGAGGTATGCGAGGTCCATGACTGTGCTCCTAGTAGACGGTTGTCGGGGTGTTCTCGACGGTGTCCGGCTCCCGCGGCGCGTTCGGATCCGGCAGCGGGTCCGGTCCCTTCTGCGCGTACTTCTTGATGAGCCCGAACTCGACCACCGCGAGGCTCGCGTAGGTGAGGGTGAAGGCGACGAGCGAGACGAGCACGCTCCAACCCGGGACGCTGGGGGAGACGCCGTCCTGCGTGAGCATGAGGCCGAAGACGATCCACGGCTGGCGGCCCATTTCGGTGAAGACCCACCCGACGAGGCTCGCGATCATCGGCAGGGGAGCGGCCCAGATCGCGACGCGCCACATCCACTGCTTCACGGGGCGGGTCGCCTTCTTGCGCGTGACCCACAGGCCGACCGCGCTGATGAGGGCGGTGAGGCCGCCGAGCGCGATCATCCAGCGGAAGGCCCAGTACGTGACCCACAGCACGGGGGCGAAGTTCCCATCCACCTGGTCGGCGAACTGCGGGAACATCTGCTGGCTGTACAGCGTGTTCAGGTCGTTGATGCCTTCGACGCAGCCGTCGAGGGAGTGCGTCGACAGGATGCTGAGGAGGAAGGGCACGCGAATCGAGAACAGCTCGCTTGTGCCGTCGGGGGTGCCGAGCGTGAAGATCGAGAACGAGGCATCCTGTCCGCAGACGGTGTTGAACGTCGCCTCCGCCGCGGCCATCTTCATCGGCTGGGTCGCCACCATCACCAGGCTCAGCTGGTCACCGGCGACAGCCACGAGCACGAAGGACACGATCGCCGACCACAGGCCGAAGCGGAGGGTCGTGCGCATCATCTCGACGTTGCGACCGCGAGCGAGGTGCCAGGCTGAGATCGAGGCCACGATCATCGCCGCGAACATCCAGCCCGAGAAGATGGTGTGCGGGAAGGCCGCGAGCGCCACCGGGTTGGTGAGCATCGCCCAGAAGTCGACGAGTTCGGCGCGGTGGCCGTCGGCGGCCATCTGATAGCCGACCGGGTTCTGCATGAACGCGTTGGCGGCGATGATGAAGTACGCCGAGAACGTCGCTCCGAGGGTCGCCATCCAGATGCTCGCGAGGTGCGCGAGGCGGGGGAGCTTGTCCCAGCCGAAGATCCACAGCCCGATGAAGGTGGCCTCGAGGAAGAAGGCGAGGAGTCCCTCGAAAGCGAGCGGTGCGCCGAAGACATCGCCGACGAAGCGAGAGTACGCCGACCAGTTCATGCCGAACTGGAACTCCTGGACGATGCCGGTGACGACGCCCATGGCGAAGTTGATGAGGAAGATCTTCCCGAAGAACCGGGTGAGGTGCAGCCACTTCACGTCTCCGGTGCGGTACCAGACGGTCTGGAAGATCGCGACGACGAGCGACATTCCCAGCGTCAGAGGCACGAAGAGGAAGTGGTACAGGGTCGTCAACCCGAACTGCCAGCGGGCGAGAGCGAGGGGGTCGAGCCACTCCACGAGGAGCCTCCGATCAAGCTGTGCTATGTGGTCAGACCACATGCTACGCCGCGCCGCACGGCGCCATTCCGGGTTGATTCGGCATCGAACCATATACTCGGAAAGTTATTTCTCGAGCGTGTTCGGAGAGTCCATGTCGGTGCGTCAGAGCCTGCTAGCGATCCTCGATCAGGGCGCCTGTTACGGCTCCCAGCTGCGCGCCGAGTACACCCGTCGTACCGGGGCGGCGGTGAACGTCGGTCAGGTCTACACGACGCTCGAGCGGCTCGAGCGCGACGGCCTGGTCGACAACCGCGGAGTCGACGACGACGGGCGGATCCTTTGGAGCGTCACGCCGGCGGGTCGCGCGGAAGCGCGCGCGTGGCTGAGTGCGGCGACCGTGGCCGACGGCCGCGACGAGGTGGCCCTGCGAATCGCGCTGGCGGTCACCCTTCCGGGCGTCGACGTCTCCGGCATCCTGGCCGCGCAGCGCGCCGGCGTGCGGGCCGCCCTCGCGGATGAGGCGACTCGGAACGACGGAACGGATGCCACTGGCACGGCGATCGTCGCCGCGGCCCGGCGCGCTCGTCTCGAGGCTGAACTGCGCTGGCTGGACGAGGTGGAGGTGCTCGCGGCCGGGGCGACCGGACTCGCGATCTCGGACGAACGTCCCCGACGGGGCCGCCCGGCGCGGGCTGTGCTGTGAGAGTAGTTAGCCGCGCGTAGGGGTTTCGTCAAGGGCGGCGCGGATCAGAACCTCGGAGAGCAGGGTGAGAGCACACCCGGACGACCGAAGGAGTCACACATGGTCATGGAAGCACCGCTCAGCCGCCCGGGTCGCGTCGTCGCCGCTACGGCGGCCCCGTCGTCGGCACCCGTGGCCCCGGTCGAGATCCCCTGGACGCGCATCGACATGGACCTCTACGAGGTCGCGCGCGACGGGTACATCGTCGGTTACGTGGAGGTCGTCGGCTCGGTCTTCGTGGCGCTCGGCGGAACGCGCTACGACCGCGCGGTCGAGGTCGCGCAGCACCTGACGTTCCACGCCGCCGTCGACGCGGTCCTGCGTCGCTCCGCGTGAGCGGTCAGCGCACGAGCGCGTAACCGGCTTCGTCGATCGCCGCCGCCAGCTCGTCGTCGCCGGCGGTGCCGTTCGACCGGATGCGGACGATGGACACACCCCCGACGTTCAGGTCGATGCCCGCGACCTCGACACCGTCGAGAGCGTCCAGCTCTTCGGTCACCGCGCGGACGCAGTGCGCGCACGTCATGCCTTCGACGCGGAGCTCGCTGTCGTAGAGGCCCTCGCTCACCGAGGGGGTGGGGGTGGCAGCCGCGGTGGTGTGGCCGCACCCGCAACCGTCGCCGCATCCTCCGCCGGAGGGCGTCGAGGCGGTCAGTCCGAGTTCGATGCGCTGCGTGGCCATGGGGGTCTCCTTCACGAACGGACCAGGCGGGCGATCGCCTGGTTGGCTTCCTTGAGCTTCTCTTCGGCGACGGGACCGCCCTGTGCCGCCGCCTCGGCCACGCAGTGCGACAGGTGATCGTCGAGGAGGGAGAGGGCGACGGTCTCGAGCGCCTTCGTTACGGCGGAGACCTGGGTCAGGATGTCGATGCAGTACTGGTCGTCATCGACCATGCGCGCGATGCCGCGCACCTGGCCCTCCGCGCGACGCAGACGCTTCAGCAGGTCGTCCTTGTGGCCCACGTATCCGTGCATGCGTCGATGATACCCCCATGGGGTATACCTAGCACCGACTTCCGGCCTGTCAACCCCCTCGGAATTCCGAGCTCGCCGACGGATGGTCGAGACATCAGGAGGTCGACATGTTCTCTCGTCGCACCGGTGGTGGTCAGCGATGACCGCCGACCCCTTCCCCACCGGTCCCCATCGCCCCGTGCGGATTCCGCACCTGCCGCCGCTGCGCCAGACCCGCGCGCAGCGTCGAGAATCGAAGGATGACGCGAACGCTGGCCGCGCTCCCGGGCGCCGCACGCAGGCTCTGCCTGAGCCGGAGGAACGGGGAGATCTGCACGCGTGAAGACGGCCATCGCGGCCTCCACCATCGCACGGGGGGACGACTCCTGTGGAGCGACCTGCAGGCCGACCCACCCGCCTGCCCCGCGGCGGGAACACCGGCCGATCCCGCACCCCTCCTCGCGGACGGCTTTCCCGGAGGCCGCGCCGTCTGCCCGGTCTGCTGGGCCTTCGTCGACCGCGACGGCGACGGCCTGATCGAGCCCCACGACTCGTGGCGGGGAGACGAGTCCCGCGGCGAGGCCGACCGCCGTCGCGAGTGGTTCAACGCGTACGGGTGGTGACGAGGGCCGCGCGTCCGTCGACGACCTCGACCGTCTCGTCGAGCGCGTCGCGGTGCACGAGATCGTGCGTGACGAGCAGCGTGGCCGTCTCCCTCTCTCGCGTCAGGCGTGACAGCAGCGCCATGATCTCCGCACCGCGTGCGCTGTCCAGGGCGCTCGTGGGCTCGTCCACCAGCAGCACGCGCGGCTCGTGCACGAGAGCGCGGGCGATCGCCACACGCTGTCGCTGACCGCCCGACAGCTGCGCGGGGCGGCGATCGCCGAACCCGCCGAGGCCGACGGCATCCAGGAGCTCGTCCACCCGGGACCGCACAGCGGTGCGACGTTCACCGCGCCCTCGCCCGCCGAGCTCCGCCATCACGCGCAACTGCTCGCGCGCGGTGAGCGAGGGAAGCAGCTGAGGCTGCTGGAAGACGATACCGATCCGCTCTCGTCGCAGCGCCGTTCGTTCCGCCGCACTCAGACCGGTGGCGTCCACCCCGTCGACGATCACCCGGCCGGAGTCCGGGCGGATCAGGGTCGCCGCGAGCGCCAGCAGGCTCGACTTGCCCGAACCCGAGGGGCCGGTGATGCCGGTGACCACTCCCGGCCGGCCTTCGACCGTGGCGCGATCGACGGCGGTGACGCGGGTGTCTCCGTCGGGGTAGGTGAGGGTGACGTCGTCGAGAAGGATCATCGAGTGCTCCCGAGTGCGGTGAGGGGGTCGGACGAGGTGACGGTGCGCAGCGAGACGGCCGCGCCGAGCAGGCCGAGCGCGATCATGATCGCGGCGGGGGCGAGGGTCGTCAGGGGGCTCAGGACGAAGGGCAGAGCCCCGCCGGCCAGCGTGCCGAGCAGTGCCGTGAGGCCGATGCCGACCCCCACCCCGACCGCGAGGACCACCAGGGCCTGACCGAGAGCGTCGCGAACGAGGGAGGGAGTGCTCCCCCCGAGGGCCTTGAGCACGGCGATGTCGGCCGAGCGCTGCATGGTCCACACGGTGAAGAACGCGCCGACGACGAGCGCCGAGACGCCGAAGAGCATCGCGATCATCAGCGCGAGCGAGCCGATCTCGGAGCGGAACGTCGATAGGGCGGTGAGGCTCGACAGGGGAGAGGATGCCGTGGTGCCGGTGTCGGCGGCGACCGTGTCCCACGCGGGTGAGCCCGAGACCGCGAGCACGGTCGGCTCTCCCGTTCCGCCCAGACGCTGGTCGAGGGCTGCCCACGCGGTCGACGTGAGCGTGACAACCGGCGTGTGGCTGTACCAGTCGTCGCCCCCGATCGCCGTGACCCGATAGGAGGAACCCGCGATCGTGACCTCGTCTCCGACCGCGGCGCCGAGGTTCTTCGCCGCTCCCGTCGACAGGTCGATCTCGTCGTCGTGGCGGGGAGCGGCGAACGTCGTGCCGGTGTCGAGGCCGAACAGGGCCACCGCGGTGGAGGCTCCGGGTCCCTCGGCCCGCGTCTGCGCGATGCCGACGGGGGTCACGGCGTCGACGCCCGCGGCCTCGCGCCACGCGTCGACGGTGTCCTGACCGATCGAGGAGTCGGCGAACGTCGCCGCGGCGTCGCCCGCCGGCTGCAGCACGAGCCGATCGGCGGGGAGCGCGAGCACCGCCGAGACGTTCTGGGCGGCGAGGCCACCGGTGAGGCCGGAGAGGAATCCGACGAGCAGGGTGATGAGGGCGACGACCGCCCCGATGAGGGCGAATCGCCCGCGAGCGAAGCGCAGATCGCGCCATGCGACGTACACGCCGCCTCCTTCCGGCCGACGGGTCTCGTCGACGTCCTTCCACCCTCGTCACCGGATGCCGCCGGGTCATCGCCGTCCCGGGCGAACTCTCGTTCCACCTTTCGGATGATCCGCCGGGGGCTCGGCATCCGTAGCCTGGATCGCGACATGTCTCATCGACCCCTCGCCCCGGTGTTCGCGGGCCTGCGCATCGGGCTGCACGCGCTCTTCGCGGGCCTGCTGGCGCTCGTCGTCGTGCGCGTCGTGCTCACGGGCGCGGGCGCGACGCCGATCGTCCTCGCCGTGGTGCTCGGCGCGATCTACGGCGCGGGTGCCTGGATCGCGCGCGGCGGACGCTCCGCGGCGGGGGTGATCTGGGTGCTCGCCCTCACGGTGGTGTGGGCAGCGCTGGTGTGGCTGGTGCCCGAGGCGGCGTACCTCGTCTTCCCCCTCTTCTTCCTCTACCTGCACGTGCTGCCGGGCGCGGCCGGACCGCTCGCGGTGGTGGCGACCACGGCGCTCACCATCGCCGCCTTCGCGCTGCACGGCGGCCTCACCGTGGGCGGAGTGGTCGGCCCCGTCGTGGGTGCCGGCGTCGCCCTGCTGATCGGACTCGGATACGCGGCCCTCGAGCGTCGAGCCGCCGAACGCGAAGAGCTGATGGCCGAGTTGCTCGCGACGCGCGATCGCCTGGCCGCCGCGGAACGCGAACAGGGCACGCTCGCCGAGCGCGGGCGCCTCGCGCGCGAGATCCACGACACGGTCGCCCAGGGGCTGTCGAGCATCCAGATGCTGCTGTACGCGGCGGAGCGGGCGGATGCCACCGGCCCCGGCATCGACCACATCCGTCTCGCACGACAGACCGCCGCGGACGGTCTCGCCGAGACGCGGCGGTTCATCCGCGAACTCGCGCCGCCCAGCCTCACGCACGGTCTCGGACCCGCGCTGGAGCGCCTCGCGCGCGGGTGGGGAGAGCACGCGGGGGTCGCGGTCGACGTCGACGTCCCCGACGAGGTGATCCTGCCGATGGATGCCCAGACGGCTCTTCTACGCATCGCGCAGGGAGCCCTCGCCAACGTCGCTCAGCACGCCTCCGCGACGCACGTGCGCGTGAGCCTCAGCACCTCGGAAGGCGCGGTCCGTCTGACGGTGTCCGACGACGGTCGCGGCTTCGACCCGGCCTCGGACGCGGCGCAGGACGGGGGAACCGACTCCTTCGGCCTTCGCGCGATGCGCGAGCGCGTCGACCAGCTCGACGGCACGATCGAGGTGACGAGCGCACCCGCGAGAGGAACGACCGTCGCCGTCACGTTGCCGAGAAGGGGAACCCGATGATCCGCGTCGTGATCGCCGACGATCACCCCGTCGTCCGTGCGGGCGTGCGCGCACTGCTCGATGCCGAATCCGACATCGACGTTGTCGGGGAGGCGGCGACGCCCGACGAGGCGGTCGACCTCGCCGGCCGCCTCTCGCCCGAGCTCGTCCTGATGGACCTGCAGTTCGGCGATCGCGCCGCCGGGGCCGAGGCGACGAGACGCGTCCGCGAGCTCGCCGCGCCGCCGTACGTCCTGATCCTCACCAACTACGACACCGACGGCGACATCCTCGGTGCCGTCGAGGCCGGCGCGAGCGGCTACCTCCTCAAGGACGCGCCGCCGCACGAACTGCTCGCGGGCGTCCGCGCCGCCGCCGCGGGCCACAGCGCCCTCGCCCCGGCGATCGCGGGCCGCCTCATGGCTCGCCTGCGCGAGCCCCGCATCAGCCTCTCGGCGCGCGAGATCGAGGTGCTGCGGCTCGTGGCGCGCGGCGCCTCGAACGCCGAGGTCGCGGCCCGCCTGCACATCACCGACGCCACCGTGAAGTCCCATCTCGCGCACGTGTTCTCGAAGCTCGGCGTCACCTCGCGCACGGCTGCCGTGTCGGCGGCCCGCTCGCTCGGCATCCTGAGATGAGAACCGCCCGGCCACGCGTTCGCAAGGCGGGCCCCCCGCGGTCTCGCGCTCCTAGACTCGCGGAAGGGGCCTCTCGCGGCCTCGACGCACGATGAACCATCCACGATGAACGGGGATCCAATGCAACTCGCCATGGTCGGTCTCGGACGAATGGGCGCCAACATCGTCCGCAGGCTCATGAAGGACGGTCACGACTGCGTCGTCTTCGACGTGAATCAGGATGCCGTGGCCGCCCTCGTCGCGGAAGGCGCGACCGGTGCGACCAGCATCGCCGACCTCGCCTCGAAGCTGACCAAGCCCCGCGCCGTGTGGCTGATGATCCCCGCGGGCTTGACCGGCACCGTCGTCGACCAGGTCGCCGAGGTCTTCGAACCCGGCGACATCATCATCGACGGCGGCAACTCGAACTACCGCGACGACGTGCGTCGCGCGGCGAAGCTCAACGACTCCGGCATCCACTACGTCGACGTGGGAACGAGCGGCGGCGTCTTCGGTCTCGAGCGCGGGTACTGCCTGATGGTCGGCGGCCACGACGAGGCCGTCGCCCACCTCGAGCCGGTGCTCCGCACGATCGCGCCCGGGCCGGGCGACGTCGAACGCACGCCCGGTCGCACCGGGGAGTACTCGACCGAGGAGCGTGGATACCTGCACTGCGGCCCCTCGGGGGCGGGTCACTTCGTGAAGATGGTGCACAACGGCATCGAGTACGGCATCATGGCGGCGCTCGCCGAGGGCCTCAACGTGCTCAACAACGCCGACGCGGGTCTGCACCAGGGCGAGCACTCCGCCGAGGTCGCGCCGCTCGAGGAGCCCGAGTTCTACCAGTTCGACATCGACACCGCGCGCGTGACCGAACTGTGGCGCCGAGGCTCGGTCATCTCGTCGTGGCTGCTCGATCTCACCGCGGCCGCCCTCGAGCAGAACCCCACGCTCGACGGTCTCGCCGGGCGCGTCTCGGACTCGGGCGAGGGCCGCTGGACCGTCAAGGCGGCGGTCGACACGGGCGTTCCGGTCCCGGTGCTCGCGGCCTCCCTGTTCGAGCGTTTCGCCTCGCGCGGTGAGGACCACTTCGCCAATCAGGTGCTGTCGGCGATGCGTCTGCAGTTCGGTGGGCACCAGGAGCTGCCGGCCGGCGATGTTCTCGAGGCGGGATCGAAGAAGGCGGACAGCGGGAAGAGCTGACCCTCGGACGGTGCCCGCCGTGCCGCGTGCACGGCGGGCGCCGGAAAGCAGCGAGACTGGAGGGATGAGCACGCCTGCGCCCGCCTCCGCCGATCGTTACGTCGTCGCCACCGACGGCGCCTGCAAGGGCAACCCCGGACCCGCGGGGTGGGCGTGGGTGGGCGAGGACGGCCACTGGGCGGCCGGCTCCATCCCCGAGGGCACCAACAACATCGGCGAGCTCCTCGGCCTCCTGCACGCGATCACCGATCACGCCGACGTGCGCGAGCTGGTCGTGCAGGCGGATTCGAAGTACGCGATCGACACGTACTCGTCGTGGATGGACGGGCACCGTCGTCGGGGCTGGGTCACGAGCGCCAAGAAACCGGTCGCCAATCGCGGCATCCTCGAAGCGTTGATCGCCGCGCGCGATGCCCGTCGTGCTGCGGGGCTCCCCGACGTCGTGCTGGAGCACGTCCGCGGGCACAGCGGGCACGTGCTGAACTCGTGGGCCGACGAGCGGGCCGTGCGCGCATCGCAGCACGCGGCCAAGGGCGAGGAGCTGGTCTGGACGTCGTTGCGCGGTCTCGAGCGGCTCGACGTTGCGTCGGCGCCGCCGCGTTCCGCGGCCGACCGCAACGGGCGTTGAGGCGCGGCTCGGCGGGGGCGATCCCGGGGCCGGCGCCCCGCGGGCGGCGTTCGCGCCGCCGAGGCGCGGCCATAAACGCTCTCCGCGGCAGTGGGGCACGGCCATAAACGCCCTCCACTCACATAAACACGTGCGCAGCGCGTTTATGTGAGTGGATGGCGTTTATGCGGCATCCCGACGCGGCTGCGGCGCGGGGCTGCGGCGCGGGGCTGACCCGGACGACTCGCTCAGAAGTCCTTGCTCGCGAGCGCGGGGGTGCGCAGCAGCGCGCTCTTGAGGACGCTCTCGCCGGGGTACAGGCGCGTGCCCTTGAGGCTCCCGAACGCGAACGGCGCGCGCATGTGCCAGATCGAGACGCCCGTGCACCAGCGCGACTGCAGCGGTGCTTGCAGGACCGACTGGTACAGCAGCCCCTGGACGTCGAAGTTCTCGACGCCCGTGGGCGGAGAGCTGTTGTCCTGCTTGGCGAGACCGTCGACGCGGGGTTGCACACCGACCTCCGTGATCAGGAACGGGATGCGCAGGGCGTCGCAGACGGTCTCCAGCTTGCCGAGGTGGTCGTCGGTCTTCCCCCCGCCGCCCCGCCATCCCGCGACGAGCTCGTCGACGCCGATGTTCGGCGTGTCCGGCGTGTAGACCTTGTCGGTCAGAACGACCCACGAATTGATGCCGAACACGTCGAGCAGCCGTGCCATGTGCGGCGTCGACTGCGGGACCCAGAAGGTGTACAGCAGGAAGAGCTCGAGCGTCGTGAAGGCCGCGGTGAGTTTGAGCGCCGGCTCCGCGTCGCGGAGCTTCTGGATCAACGGCACCCAGCGGTCGTAGGTGGCGGCATCCGTCTGATGCGGCTGCTCGCACACGAGCGAGAGGTACTCGACGTCATTGCGGGCGCAGAGATCCGCGAAGAAGAGAAGCTGGTCCTCCCAGTTCGCGAAGAACTCATCGAGGGATGCCGGGGTGTAGTTGCCGCGGTAGAACCCGTCGCCCTGGTCGTTCGTGACGATGTGCGGCTTCACGAGCGTGATGCGGACGCCGCGTTCGCGAGCCTGCTGGAAGACCTTGTCGATCCGATCGTCGGTGACGCGGGTGAAGGTCGTGGAGGTCGGATCGGAGATGAAGCAGTAGATGACGAGCGTCGCGTTCGCCCCGAGGCGGGCAATCCGGTCCAGTTCTTTCGCCGTGACCGACATCGGCGTGCGCTGGTCGAGACTCAGCGAGATGCTCAGGTCGCGCTTGAGCGGTGCGACCTTCCCGGCGAAGGTGCGGGTCGATCGCTTCTTCCCCTCGGCGACCTCGAGGGAGAAGCGGTAGGCACCCTCCTCGGTCGGGCGTCCGACGAGGCTCCCGGCGGCGATGCTCACGCCCGCGGGCAGGGTCCCCGACGTGAGCGCGAGGGTGACGTCGGCGGCATCCGAGATCCGGCGGACGACGCTGTCCCACGCGGAGAGGCGAAGGTCTTCGGGGCCGTCGGTGGGCGACGGGCTGGAGCGCGGCGTCGGGGTGGCAGAACTCGCCCGCGCGCTCGGCGCGGACATGGGCTTCTCGGGGGCGCCGTGGGTCATCACGGTGGCGGCGGCGACGCTTCCGACGCCGAGACCGAGGACGCCCAGGGCGCCGACGATCATGCTCCGCCGTGACAGCTCCATCAAACCCCTCCCGATGCGATGGCTTCGTCGACCGAGAAGAACTCGTGCTCTCCCGCCGGATCAGCGTAGGGCGCGCGGATGAACGGCGTGCCCCACGAGGCCGAATCGTCGGCATTTCAGGGGCTTCTCTCGGTCGAGCGCGGTCAGACCAGCGTGAGTCGCCGCCGACCCGGGTCGAGTACCCATCGTGGGGCGAGGGGCGCACGCAGATGATCGATCAGGGGTACGTGGGGCGTGGGCACCCCGGTCGCGCCGCGCAGCCAGACGAGCACGATGAGCGCGATGAAGCCGGTGAGGAGTTTGTCGATCACCGAGGTGAACAGGTTTGTCGAGAAGGCCGCGGCGACCATCGGCAGCCCCATGGTCTCGAGCGACAGCGTGACGGTGTCCGATCCGTGCCCGGAGAAGCCGGCGAAGAGCAGCACGTTGAGGGGTGCTCCGACCAGCGAGCACGCGAGGGCCACCAGCAGGTTCAGCTGGAAGTACCGCACGATGTCGCCGCCCATCCCGAAGCGGCGGACCCCGTAGCCCCAGACGAGCGCGCCGACCGCGTTCACGAGCGCGAAGGGCGCGGCCCCGGGGATCCCGACGACGACGCCGCACAGGTTCGTCAGCAGACCCATGGCCACGCCGTACCAGGGCCCGAACACGATCGCCGCGACGGCGGTGCCGACCATGTCGAGGTAGAGGGGCAGATGGAGATGCTGCACCACGACGAGTCCCACGACGTTCAGCAGGAGGCACCCGACGAGCGTCAGCGGCGCGAAGCGGCGACGGGTGGGTGCTGCGGGCAGCAGGCTGGGTCGGTCGATCGGTGCCGGAGCGTCGACGGCCGGGGTGGGCCGTTGACGAGCGGAGGGCTCGGTGAGGCGTCGCACGCGGTGGTAGCGCTCGACCCAGGTGTCGGCTTCCGTGTCATTCGCTCCCAGGGCACGGACGATGTCGTGCACGAGAACCGGATCCATGCGCGATCGTCCCGGGCGGAAGACATCGTAGACGGTCGTGCGTGCCGGATACGCCGATGCGGCGGGAATTCCGCGCTCGATCCGGAGCTCACCGACGCGACGCGCCAGTTCGCCGTACGAGAGGGGGCCGCGGGCGTCTTTGAAGGCCACGAGGTCGCGCGCGATGCAGTCCAGGGAATCGGGTTGATCCTGCGGTGAGGCGGAGAGGACCACGGAAGCCCCTTCTGTCGATCACGATGGTGCGCTGCTCACCCTATCCGCGCGATCCCTCCTCGTTACGCTGGAGTCACCCCTGTGATGTCGACGCTCCGCGTCGCGCTCGAAAAAGGAGCACCTCATTCCCGAGTCCCGTATCCGTGCCCTTCGCACCGCGTCCCTCGTCATCGCGGGCCTCGGTGCCTCCGCCACCATGAGCACCCTCGGTTCGTGGTGGACACCGCTCATCCTCCTGATCGCCACCGCCGGCGCGCTGCTGGTGGTCTTGCGCACACCGGCCGGGGCCGTGGCATCCCGTGCTCTGGTGCCGGTGCTCATCGTCGTGGTGGCGCTGACGGTCGCCGGTGTCCTCGGGGCGCTGGGCGTCCTGCCGAACGGGTGGGTCTGGGCTGCGCTCGGCGCGTACATCGTGGCGTGGGGCGAGTACCTCGTGTCGCAGACGATCGCGCGGTCGCGGGGAACGACGGCCCGCTGAGCCTTCCCGCTACGCGACGGTCGTGCCCTGATGGAAGAGGCACCGCGGGTCGGGCGAGACGGTCCACAGTGACGACCGGCGGCTCACGCGACCGTCGAAACACAGCACGTACTCGAGCAGCACGATGTCGGACGCGATCGTCCGGGCCGCACGTTCCGTGATCGTCCCCGGCGCCTCGCCCGGCTCGTCGCTCAGTGCTTCGATGATCGCTCTCTTGGTCCAGCGGCGTCCGGACTGGCCGATCTCGACGAAGGCGTCGTCGAGCAGTCGGTCGACATCGGCAGGGACGCGGCGGACGGCCGGGTCGAGCAGACGTTCCTCCGCGGCCCAGGCTGTCGCGACCAGCGCATCGGTGTCCCCGACGCGGAACCGTGTAAGGGTGCTCGGCACAGGGGTCGTGCGCCCGGAGAGGTGGTCGCGGCGCAGCACGCTGTAGGCGACGGATGCCACGGGCTCAGCGCCCTCGACCGGCCACCCGTCGCGGTAGTACGCCTCGCACACCCACCCTCCGCGCTCGAACGCGCGGCGCATCGCGAGGTTGTCCTCACGTGTCTGTCCCTCGAGCCGGAGGACATTCGCCCGGGTCGAGAACACGCGATCACGCGCCAGCGCGAGGGCCGTCGTCCCGAAGCCGTGCCCGCGCCAGACCTCGGCGAGGCGGAGGTCGATCATGGCCGTGGCGTCCCCGAGGTCGTCGAGCCGGACGAGCCCGACCCGGCCGCGGTCGCCGTTGAGCCAGTGGGCCTCGATGTCGTCGCCGTGCCACACGCCGTCATCGATCGCCCGCTCCACGTCTGGAGCCGTCAGGCGCGCTCGCACGTGGAAGGGGAAGACGTTCGTCGTGAGGAAAGCGATGAGCTCCGCGCGGTCCCGCCTCGACGGATCCATGGGGGTGAGCGACAGGGACATTCCCCCACCGTAAACACCCGCACGCACCGACGCCGAGGGCCCGGACGCCGAGCGGGTGGCATCCGGGCCCTGCGGGAGATCGGTCAGGCCGTGACCGACGTGGTGGTCGGGACCCAGCCGAGGGCCGGGGCGACGTGGCGCGCGAAGTTCTCGACGAGTCGGAGGTTGAACTCGACGCCCATCTGCGACGGGATCGTGAGCATCAGGGTGTCGGCGCTCATCACGGCGGCGTCGTTCTGCAGCTGCTCGACGAGCACGTCGGGGGTCGCGGCGTAGGTCTTGCCGAAGGTCGAGCGCATGCCGTCGATCACGCCGATCTGGTCGCTGCCGGCCGAGCCGCCGAAGTACATCTCGTCTTCGGCGGTGACGATCGGGAAGATGCTACGGCTGACCGAGGTGCGCGGCTCGCCCTCGTGCCCTGCCTCGCGCCAGGCGGCGCGGAACGCGTCGAGCTGCTGCGCCTGCAGGAGGTCGAACGGCGTGCCGTCCGCCTCGGTGAGGAGCGTCGACGACATGAGGTTGACGCCGACGCGGCCCGCCCACTCGGCGGTCGCCGTCGTGCCGGCGCCCCACCAGATGCGCTTCCGGAGCCCGGGGGAGTGCGGCTCGATGCGCTGCAGACCGGTGCCGCCGCCGAACGGGCTCATCGGGTCGCGCTCCGCGAGACCCTCGCCGTCGATCGCGCGCAGGAACAGGTCGAAGTGCTCGCGGGCGATGTCGCCGCCGCGCGGGTCCTGCGAACCCGTGTAGCCGAAAGCCTCATAGCCGCGCACGACCGTCTCGGGTGACCCACGGCTCACACCGAGCGCGAGGCGGTTGCCGCTGATCAGGTCGACGGATGCCGCCTCCTCGGCGAGCATGAGCGGGTTCTCGTAGCGCATGTCGATGACGCCGGTGCCGACCTCGATGCGCGAGGTGCGGGCCGCGATCGCCGCGAGGAGGGGCATGGGCGCCGCCTGCTGGCGCGCGAAGTGGTGCACGCGGAACGAAACGCCGTTGACCCCGAGGTCGTCCATACCCTGGGCCAGGTCAATGGCCTGGAGCATCGAGTCGCCGGCGGTGAGCTGGCGACCGCCGCCGAGGGGGCCGTAGTGGCCGAAGGAGAGTGTGCCGAAGGAGCGCATGTACGGTGCAACGCGGCATCCGTCAATCTATTCCCACGCATGAACTTGCCGTGACACGATGCACAGGATGGACGCGGATCACGGCAGCGAGCTCGAGCGTCTTCGCGCGCGGGCGTACGGTCCGAACGCCGACATCGAGGGCGACCCCGCTGCCGTCGCGCGTCTGCGTGAACTCGAAGACCTCGAGCGGATGCGCGCCGCCCCGCTCGAGGCCGAGGCCGAGACCGAGGCGGATCCGGGCGACGACGCCGACGTGCCCCAGCCGGACCCGGAACCGGAGGAGGCGGAGCCCGCCCCGCGGCGCCCCCTCCTCCGCTCACGTCGGCGCGTGTGGGTCGCGGCAGTGGCGGTGGCGGGAGTCGTGGCACTCACGAGCGCGGCGACTGCGGCCGGAGTCAGTGTCACCGCGGTGGACCGCACCGCGGGGATCGCGCAGACGGACACCCTCACGGCCGATCCCGACGCGCAGCTCGGCTCGGCCGGCTACCTGGGATTCGATCCCGAACAGACCCGGGGATTCGCCGACTACTACGGGCTGACGGTGTTCTCGGGCGTCTCGCAGATCGACTCCGAGGGCAATCAGGCGGAATGCCTCATCGCGCTCGACACCAGCGAGGTGCGCGAAGCGGACTCCCCGCGCTCCGCGCCCCGGGGGATCCGGGTCGGGGGCTGCGGCGCCGGTCCTTTCCCGGCCAGCGTCGAGTTCATCGTGACGTCGTCGTTCCCCGAGCCGTTCCGCGCCCGCTATCCCGTGGGAACGGCGATGCAGTTCGTGCTCGACGACGGCAACGTCGGGGTCTTCAGCGCCGACGGTTGAGTCGACGAGCGGGGGCGTGGCTCGTCTGCATGACCGGTGGGGCGGGTGGGGCGCCCGGACCTCCGCGAGAGCACTCCCGCCCCTCGGATCATGCAGATGAGCCACGCCCCCATCGGGCGAGACCCCGGCGGATGAGAGGGTGGAACCGTGACCCCCCTCCTCGAGCACGTGCCCGCCGGCAGCGATCCGGATGCCGTGTACCTCGGCTTCGTCGAGTGGGCGGCGTCGCGCGGCCTCTCGCTCTATCCCGCGCAGGACGAGGCGATCATCGAGATCGTCTCGGGAGCGAACGTGATCCTGTCGACCCCGACCGGTACGGGCAAATCGCTGGTCGCGGTCGCGGCGCACGCGGCATCCCTGTCCCGGGGCGGCCGCAGCTACTACACCGCACCGATCAAGGCGCTCGTGAGCGAGAAGTTCTTCGCGCTCGTCGACATCTTCGGGGCGGAGAACGTCGGGATGGTCACGGGCGACTCGTCGGTGAACGCCGATGCCCCGATCGTGTGCTGCACCGCGGAGATCCTCGCGAACCTCGCCCTGCGCCAGGGCGCCGACGCCGACGTCGACCAGGTCGTGATGGACGAGTTCCACTACTACGGCGAGGCCGACCGCGGCTGGGCGTGGCAGGTACCGCTGCTGCTGCTGAACCGCGCGCAGTTCATCCTCATGTCGGCCACCCTCGGCGACGTCGAGGACATCGCCGACGACCTCTCGCGCCGCACGGGGCGCCCCACCGCGCGGGTCACCGGCGTCGATCGCCCCGTGCCGCTGCACTTCGAGTACGCGCGCACCCCGGTCCACGAGACGGTGCAGGAGCTGCTCGACACGAAGCAGGCGCCCATCTACGTCGTGCACTTCTCGCAGGCCGCGGCGATGGAGCGGGCGCAGGCGCTGTCGTCGATCCGCATCATCGGGCGCGAGCAGCGCGACGAGATCGCCGAAGCGATCGGCGGCTTCCGCTTCACCACCGGTTTCGGCAAGACGCTCTCGCGATACGTCCGCGCGGGCATCGGCGTGCACCACGCCGGCATGCTGCCGCGCTACCGGCGGCTGGTGGAGACGCTCGCGCAGCGGGGGCTCCTGCGCGTCATCTGCGGCACCGACACGCTCGGGGTGGGTATCAACGTGCCCATCCGCACGGTGCTCCTGACGGCGCTGACGAAGTACGACGGCACGCGCATGCGTCAGCTCTCGGCGCGAGAGTTCCACCAGATCGCCGGTCGCGCGGGTCGTGCCGGGTACGACACCGCCGGCACTGTCGTCGTCATGGCGCCCGATCACGAGATCGAGAACGCCGCTCAAATCCTCAAGGCCGGCGACGACCTCAAGAAGCAGAAGAAGATCGTCCGGAAGAAGGCGCCGCAGGGCTTCGTCAACTGGACCGAGCAGAGCTACGACCGTCTCGTCGCGGCCGAGCCCGAACCGCTCGTGCCGCAGATGAAGCTCACCGCGGCGATGCTCATCAACGTCATCGCCCGCGGCGGCGACGTCTTCGCCAACGTCCGGTCGCTCGTCTTCGACAACCACGAGCCGCGCGCACGGCAGTACGAGCTCGCCCGCCGAGCGATCGCCATCTTCCGCACGCTCGTGCAGGCCGGCGTGGTCGAGGCGGGGGCCGACGGCATCCGGCTCACCGTCGACCTGCAGCCGAACTTCGCGCTCAATCAGCCGCTGTCGCCGTTCGCGCTCGCCGCGATCGAGATGCTCGACCCCGAGGTCGAGCTCGGGCGGGGACCGGATGCCACGCCCCCGACGTCGTCGGTCGGCACCGGGCACTACGCGCTCGACGTCGTCAGCGTCATCGAGGCGACGCTCGACGACCCGCGTCCGATCCTGTCGCAGCAGCAGTTCCGGGCGCGCGGCGAGGCGGTCGCGGCGATGAAGCGCGAGGGCATCGAGTACGACGAGCGCATGGAGCTGCTCGAGGAGATCACGTGGCCCAAGCCCCTCGACGAGCTGCTCGCGCAGGCGTACGAGGTGTTCGCGTCGAGCCAGCCGTGGATCCGCGACTTCGAGCTGTCGCCCAAGTCGGTCGTGCGCGACATGTTCGAGCGGGCGTGCTCGTTCGGCGAGTACGTCTCGCTGTACCAGCTGGCCCGGAGCGAGGGGCTGGTGCTGCGGTACCTCAGCGATGCGTACCGCGCGATCCGCCAGACCGTGCCGGTCGACGCGCAGACGCCCGATCTGCTCGACCTCATCGCGTGGCTCGGCGAACTCGTGCGGCAGGTCGACTCGAGCCTGGTCGACGAGTGGGAGCAGCTCATCAACCCGGCCGACGACCCCACCGCCCCGGTGGTGCCGCCCGCGCCGCCGTCGATCCTCACCAACCGCCGCGCGTTCGTCGTGCTCGTGCGCAACGAGATGTTCCGCCGCGTGCAGCTCGCCGCGCTCCAGCGAGACGACGAACTCGCCGAGCTCGACCCGGACGTCGACTGGTCGGCGGCACTCGACGCCTACTTCGACGAGCACGACACGATCGGCACGGGCGGTGCCGCGCGGTCGTCGGCGTACGTCGACATCGACGAGTCGGCCGCTACCGAGGGCCTGTGGCGGGTCGAGCAGACGATCGACGATCCCGCGGGCGACCACGACTGGCGCATCCGCGCCGAGGTGGATCTCGCCGCCTCCGAGGAGGAGGGGACGGCCGTCGTCCGCGTCACCGAGGTGCTGCGGCTCTGACATATCGTCCACATCAGGCAGGCGGGTGAAGTTCTGCACGGCACGACGATGACCCGCGCTCCGCAAGACGACGGTGGTCTACAGTCGGGGCATCCGATCGCGAAAGGACCGCCCGATGGAAACTCTCCCTTTGCTCTCGACGGCAGTCGGTTCGGTCGTGACCTTGTCTGTCGCGATCCTCGGCGGGACGAAATGGATGCTCGGTCGCGTCGAGCACCGTTCCGACGCCCGGTTCGCGGGGATGGATGCCCGCTTCGACCGTGTAGACGCGCGCTTCGACCGCCTGGAAGCCCGCACCGACGCGCGCTTCGCCGAAGTGGACCGCCGCTTCGCGGAGGTGGACCGCCGCTTCGCCGAAGTGGACGGCCGCTTCGCGGAAGTGGATCGCCGCTTGGCAGAGGTGGGAGCGTCTCTCGTGGACCTGAAACTCGGCGTCGCCCGACTCGAGGGTCCGCACCCTCCGTTTCTCATCGCCCGAGGCTGACCCTCTCACGCTGTGGTCTGCCGACACGGCACAACCGGTCGAGGGGCCGACCCGCCGCACGAACGACGGATGCCGAGGCCCTGAGGCCCCGGCATCCGGTGTCTTCGTCCGTGCTCACGACTTGCGGGCGACGCGGTTCTCGGCGCTGACCATCCACGAGAGCTGCTCGAGGCGCTCGAGCACGCCGTGCAGGATGTCGGCGCTCGTGGGGTCTTCGTCATCGACGTCGTCGTGCACCTCGCGGACCGTGCCGACGGTCGCGTCGAGGCGCTCGGTGATGAGGTCGATGACCTCGGACGTGTCGACCTCTCCCTGCGGGAACTCGGGCAGGGTGGTCGTCTCGGCGATCGTGTCGCTGCGCCCGTCGGGCAGCGCGTGCAGGGCGCGCATGCGTTCGGCGACCTCGTCGCTGAACTCGCGCGCGGCGTCGATGATCTCGTCGAGCTGCAGGTGGGTGTCGCGGAAGTTCTTCCCGACGACGTTCCAGTGCGCCTGCTTGCCCTGGATCGAGAGCTCGATGAGGTCGACCAGCACGGCCTGGAGGCTGTCGGTGAGTTTCTCCGACGCCTGGAAGCCCTTCTCGGCGTTCTGCTCGTCGGTCGTCTCGGGGCCGCTGCCGCCGCGCGCGGGGCGGCGACGGTTCTTGGTCGGGGTGTCCTTGGTGGTCGTGGACATGCACGTTCCTTTCACTCGCGGTGTCAGCGACATTAGAGGTGCCGGCCGACCGGAGGGCGGGGGTTGTGCGTCCTCGGGTGTCGCGGTAACCGGAAGCGGACGGCGCGGATCGTCGTCGAGCGCACCGTGGCCGCGAACGTGCCGTTGTCGCGGATCCCGCCGGTGCCGTCGACACGACACTCCCGTAGCCGCTCCCCGCCAGATGGACAACCCCGGCGTACCGAGACGGGAGCGTTCTTAGCGTGGGGACGTGCTCTCGACCCCGCCTCCGCCCTCCCGGCCGCTCCGCGACTACGCCGCGATCGGCGACGGGCGAACGGTCGCGCTGATCGGCCGCGACGGATCGATCGATTGGCTGCCGCTGCCGAACATCCACTCGCGTCCGGTCTTCGCCCGGCTCGTGGACGAGTCCGCCGGCGGGTGCATCGAACTCGCTCCGGTGGGGGAGTACGAGGTGACCCGTCGCTACATCCCGCGCACCAACGTGCTCGAGACCACGTTCACGACCGCGACCGGCGTGGCGACGCTCACCGACGCCATGGTCACCGGCATCGCCGGCCGCCTGCCGTGGGCCGAGCTCGCGCGCCGCGTCGACGGGGTGAAGGGCGAGGTGGAGTTCGCCTGGTGCGTCCAGCCCGGCACCATGCTGCGCTCGGCCGCGCCCTGGACGGAGCGCATCGACGGCTTCTCGGTCATGCGCATCGGCCACGTCTCGCTCGCCGTGGTCGGTCACGAGCACGGCATCCGGGGAGAACCGGATGCCGGGAACGAGAGCATCGAGGGCGGCTTCACCACCGCGAAGGGATCGCGTCATCTCCTCGTGATCGCGGCGACCGAGGGCGAGCCGCTGCGGATCCCGGACGCGCAGAACGTCGATCGGGGTATCGATCGCACCGTGGACGGCTGGTCGACCTGGTCGGACGAGTTCTCCTACGACGGGCCGTGGGCCGATGACGTGCAGCGAAGCGCACTCGCTCTGAAACTGCTGCTCTTCAGCCCCACCGGCGCGATCGCCGCCGCGGCGACGACATCGCTCCCGGAGAACCCGCGCGGCGGGAAGAACTGGGACTACCGCTACGCGTGGGTGCGCGACCTCGCCTACACGGCGCACGCGTGGGTGGGATTCGGGCTGCGCGAGGAGACGCACGCGGCGATCTCGTGGCTGCTGCGCACGATCCGCAAGAACGGTCCCGAGGTGCAGGTCATGTACACCCTCGACGGTGACGCCGAGATCGGGCTCGAGAAGCACGAGGTCCCCGGCTGGAACGGCAATCAGCCGGTGGTCACCGGCAATCCCGCGCAGGGCCAACTGCAGCTCGGTGTCTACGGCGACCTCATCGCCCTGTGCCGCACCTATGTCGAGGCCGGCAACCGCCTCGACATCCAGACCGGCCGTCTCCTCGCCGACGTCGCCGACCGGACCTGCGACCTGTGGCGTCGCGAGGACTCGGGCATGTGGGAGCTCCCGGAGCTCCGCCACTACACCTCGTCGAAGATGGGGTGCTGGAAAGCCCTCGACGACGCGCAGTGGCTCGCCGACGGCGGCCACATCCCCGACAACGGAGACCGCTGGCGCGCCGAGCGCGACCGCATCCACGCGTGGGTCGAGGAGCACTGCTGGTCAGAGAAGCTCGAGGCGTACACGATGGCACCCGGCACCGAGGATCTCGACGCCTCGGTGCTTCTGCACGCTCCCACGGGTTTCGACCGCGGTGAGCGGATGTCGAAGACCCTCGACGCCCTCACCGAACGCCTCGGCACCGAGAACCACCTGGTCTACCGCTACACCGGCATGGACCAGGAGGAGCAGACCTTCGTCGCGTGTGCGTTCTGGCGGGCCACCGCGCTGGCCTGTGTCGGTCGGCACGCCGAGGCCATCGAGGCGATGGACGCCCTCGTCGCTCAAGCGAACGACGTGGGCGTCTACTCCGAGATGATCGCCGAGTCCGACGGGGCGTTTTGGGGCAATCTCCCGCAGGCATTGAGCCACCTCGCCCTCATCAACGCCGCTCTCGTCATCCGCGATGTCGTGGATGCCGACGAGCTCGGCGGCCGTTGAACCGGCCGGGTATGTGACACCCGGCATCCATCCCCCATTGAAAGGACGTGTCATGAGCACGCAGTACACCTTCACCGACCCCACGAAGCTCTACGCCGACATCGAACCGCAGGCGCAGGACCAGCCCGAACCCGGGCTCGACGCGAAGCTGACCCCGAAGGCCGCTCTCGGCGCGGACACCTACGTCGGCAGCGAGCGACTTGCGGGACGCAAGGCCCTCATCACCGGCGCCGACTCGGGTATCGGCGCGGCCACCGCGATCGCTTTCGCCCGCGAGGGCGCCTCGGTGGCGATGTCGTACCTGCCCGAGGAACAGGTGGATGCCGACCGCATCGCCGGCATCCTGCGCGAGGCCGGCGCGACCGTCGTGCAGATCCCCGGCGACCTGCGCGAGCGCGAGTACGCCACGAGCCTCGTGAAGGAGGCGGTCGAGGGCCTCGGCGGCCTCGACATCGTCGTCAACAACGGCGGCAAGCAGATCTTCAACGAAGACGTCACGACCCTCTCCGATGAGCAGTTCGACGACACGTTCAAGACCAACGTGTACGCGATGTTCTGGATCTGCAAAGAGGCGGTGCCTCACCTGAAGCCCGGTTCGACGATCATCAACACCACGTCGATCCAGGCGTACTCGCCGGCGCCGATCCTCGTCGACTACGCGTCGACGAAGGCGACCATCAACACCTTCACCAAGGCGCTCGGCCAGCAGCTCGCCCCGAAGGGCATTCGCGTGAACGCAGTGGCCCCGGGACCGATCTGGACGCCGCTGCAGGTCACCGACGGCCAGCCGAACGAGAAGGTCGACGAGTTCGGCGAGGAGACCCCGCTCGGACGCATGGGCCAGCCGGCCGAGCTCGCGCCCGCGTACGTCTACCTCGCCTCGGCGGAGTCGAGCTACGTGATCGGTGAGACGCTCAACGTCAACGGCGGCATGCCGACGCCGTAAGCGCTGCGCCGGGAGGGGCCGTCGTCCGGGTGCGGGCGGCGGCCCTTCTGCGTGTGCCGGTCCCTTCGACGAGCTCGGGGACCTGGCAGCGCGGAGGGGCCGGAGCTCGTCGAAGCCTCCGGTCAGATGAGCCGCTTCCGGTAGAAGATCTCGCCGTCGGCCGTCTCCTCGGTGCGGTGGTACCCCTCGCGCTCGTACAGGCGCTGGTTCGCCTCGCTGAGGCCGCCCGTGAAGAGCTCGGCCTCACTCGCGCCGGCCTCACGCCCGCGTTCCTCGACGGCACCGAGCAGGAGCGTCCCGAGTCCCTCGCCCTGCTGGTCGGGCGCGATCGCGAGACGCCCGATCAGGAGCAGGTCGCCGTCCCGCCGCGCGCGTACGGCACCGACGATGCGGTGATCCGACACGGCGACGCAACCGAGGTTCTCGACGAGTTCCGCGCGCAGCTCCTCCAGGGTCTGGGTCAGCGGCGGCATGTCGGGGTCGCCGTAGATGAGCGCCTCGCTCGCGAAGGCCGCGCGCTGGATCGTGAGCACCTCTCCGGCGTCGTCGGGGGTGATGGGGCGTACACGGGGGCTGCCGGTCATGATCGCTTTCCAGGAAGAGGTGAACAAAAAGGGCCGAGATGACGGCGGTCCGAGACCGCGAGGTTAACTACGATGATCGTGGACAGCCATGAACGAATTCTTCGATACCCGCGTCCGCACCGACGACGTCACCGACACGCTGGCGTGGCTGCAGGCTCAGTACGGGCACGTCGACGTCCAGGCCGATGACGCGTCGTTCGCCGAGCACGCGATCGGGGATGGGGCGTTCTCGTTGCGCCACCTCGACTGGGACTGCCGTGCTGAAGTCATCTACGAGGCCGATCGCTTCTTCGTGGCTACCTCCACGCCCGGATACGCATGGAGCATCGGATCGGATGCCGGGGAGTACAGCGTCGAGCCGGGAATCGTGCAACCGGGCCAGGAGTTGATCGGCCGCCCGCAATCGACGAGGCTGCAGCTCGCCGCCTTCGATGCTGCCCGGCTCACCGAGACGGCGCGCATGATCTACGGCGATGAGACGCTCACCGTCCGGTTCGAGGGGACGGCACCCGTCTCGCGCCGGATGCGCGAGTACTGGCTCGCCACACTGCGCTGGTCGCTGACCCAGGAGCCGGTCATGTCGGAACCGCTCGTGCGGGCCCAGGTCTACCGCTCGCTCGCCGCCGCCACGCTTGAGACGTTCGCTCTCGTGGGCGATCCGCGTGAGCGCCGCGCGTCGGCGATTGAGCAGGCGGCGATCTACGCCTCGGCGACCGCGTGGCTGGACGATCACGCTTCGCTGCCCATCACGATCGATGACGCCGCCGCCGCGGTGGGCGCTTCGACCGAGGGGCTGCGGCGCGCCTTCGCGGCGAATGGCCAGCTGGCGCTGACCCCCGAGGCGTACCTCGCCGCGGCGCGAATCAGCGCCGCCCATGCCGATCTCGTCGCGGCCGACGCCGCGGTCACCACGGTCGCCCAGGTCGCGGCCCGTTGGGGCTTCACCGCTCCAGGACGCTTCGCCCAGGCGTACCGCGTTGCCTACCGCGTGGATCCACAGGTGGTCCTCGATCGCTGAATCGTTCAGCGGTCGCGGTCGGTGTACTCGCCGGGGTGCTCGAGGTCCTCGCGGTCCTCTTGCCCCGACGGCAGTTCGACATCGGTATAGGCGCCGGCTTCATCGGAACGGGGCCGCGATTCGGTGCCGTCCGAGTTCTCCCGATCGACGTATTCGCCGGGCAGATCGGAACTGCCGTGGTCCCGCTCGCCGTCGGGGAGTTGCACGTCGGTGTACTCGCCTTCGTCGGGTCCGGTTCCGCGGCCTGTGGTGTCGCGTTCGCTCATCGTTGGGTCTCCCGCCCTCGTGATGTCCTCGACCGTAGACCCGACTCCGCGAGGCCGCCCGGCCTTGACACGACGGCCTATCGGGCTCGTGTCAAGGGTGGTCGCCCGAGGAGGTCGGCGGGACAGAGTGAACACATGCCAGCTCTCGCCATCATCCTCATCATCGTCGGACTCGTCCTGCTGTTCCTCGGCGTCTTCGTCGAGGCCGTGAAGTTCCTCCTGTGGATCGGGATCATCATCCTCATCGTGGGTGTGATCGCGGCCCTCATGCGGTTCATCCGTCGAAACGCCTGACCGACTCTCCCGCCCGCCCGATCTGCTCGGGCGGGCGGTTCGTCATGCCGAGAAGAGGTCGCGTGCGCGCGGGCGACGCACCGAGGCCACGGCATCCAGAGCCGGACCCAGCTCCGCATGCCGGAAGCGGAAGCCGGCCTCGGAGAGTACGCGCGGCACGGCCCACCGGCTCTTCAACACCAGCTCGGGTTCGTTGCGCAGCACCGCCATCGCGGGGTCGAGCATCCACCGGTAGGCGGGAAGGCCGAGCCTCCTCCCCGCGACGCGCCGGACCTCGCGCATGAGCGTGCGGTTGTCGCTGACGCCGGGCGCCGCGAGGTTGACCGGTCCCTCGAGATCGGCGCGATCGCGGAGGAACAGGACGGATGCCACCACGTCGTCGATGTGGATCCAGCTGAAGCGCTGGCGGCCCGACGTCCGGTGCCAGCTCGACCAGACCGGCCCGGTCGGATGCGCGCCGATCCCGCGGTAGCGGCGGTGCGGGAACCACCAGCTGTCGATCTGCGCTCCACCGAGTCCGAGACGCCCGAGCGCGAGGAGCATGCGTGTCGCCGGTCCGTCGCCGATGACGATCGCCATGCGCAGCGCGATGCGGCGGGTCTCGGGGAGGTCGCCGTCGAAGAACGCCCGCTCCCACGAGGTCGCCACGTCGACCGAGAATCCGTCGCCGATGACCCCGTCGCGTTCGTCGTTCCCCCGCTCCGTCTCGTGGCGGTAGATCGTGGCGGTGGACGCGTTGAACCACACGCGGGGCGGACGGACTGCCGTGCGCACCGCGCGGTGCAACGCCCTCGTCGTCTCGACCCGTGAACGCAGGATCTCGTCTCGTGCCGCGTCGGTGTACCGGCACGACACGATCTTGCCCGCGAGGTTGACGAGCACGTCCGCGCCCTCGACGAGACGCTCGATGGCCGGTTGGTCTTCCCAGGTCGCGGTGCCCCTCCGGCCGATCGTGTCGAGGTCGTATCCCTCGTCGCGGAACGCGGATGCCAGAGCTTGGCCGACGAAACCACTCGCTCCGGCGATGACGACACGGGGTCGGGGCACGGCATCCTCCTGGGTCGGACTCAGCCTAGGGGCGCGCCGCCCGCGCCCGCTGTCGACAGAATGAGAGGCATGGCGAAACCGCTCGACGTGGCCCCGCTCCTGCAATTGCGTGACGGATACGACGACAGCGAGGAGACGGAGGCCGTACGCCTGTTCGCCGAGGCGAACGGCGCGCAGTTCTGGCCCCTCGTCCTCGACCAGCCCCTGCCGGGTGTGGTCTTCCGCGACCCCGCCGGCCGCCCGCGCCAGATGCAGGGCGCGGGCCGGATCGTGCGGTTCCCCGGGGACCCCGAGATCGAGATCGCCAACTCCGCCTTCCAGTACGCGATCGAGCTCAACGTCATGAGCTCGGCGTGGGGGTACGCGGCTGTCCGCCTGTCGCGCCCCGCGCCTGCCCTTCTCGTCGAGACCGCGAGCGCGCGAGCGATCCGGCTCCTGCCGTCGACACCGACCGCCGCGGAGACGCTCACGCTCGGGAACGGTACCGAGGTTCACGTCGATGCTCGGGCGGCGGACTGGGCTCGTGGCATCCTGCGTTCCGACGTCCTCGACCTCCTCGACGACGCCGAGCTGCCGTTCGATCTCGAGATCGTCGAGGGGTGGCTCTTCCTCTACAGCCCGCGGCAGCTCGCCGTGGGAGACCCGCGCGTGTGGCGGCGGGCGCTCGGCGTCGTGGCAGCCGTCCGCGAGGCCATCGAAGAGACCGACGGCACCGATGCCATGGCATCCGGGGCTCCTCAGGTGCTCCCGATGAAGGACCGGCCGTGGAAGGGCGGGGGCCGGAGGGCTCTCGTGCTCTACGGCTCCGTGGCCGCCGTCGTGGCGATCCTCGGCGTCGGGATCGCGCTGTTCGCGCGGTGACGGCGGCGGTCCCCGCCGCACACGCCTGACACAATGGGTCTCATGCGACGGTACGAACGGGGAACGCGCGTCGCGCGCGGAGCCGTGGCCGCCGCCGTGGCGACATTCGTCGCTCTGCTCTCGCACGTGACCGCCGGGGGAGCGATGCCGGGCGCGGTGGGCATCCTCGTCCCGCTCGCGCTGTCGTTCGTCGCGTGCACCGCGCTCGCCGGTCGCCGCCTGTCGGCTCTGCGCCTGGGGCTCGCGGTCGGCCTCAGCCAGCTGCTGTTCCACACCCTCTTCGTCTTGGGCAGCTACCGGCCGGGTGTCGCCGCCGGTCACGTCCATGGCGGCGCGGGGGCGGTGCCCGCACTCGACGCGGACTCCGTGACGATGACGATGCTCCCGGATGCCACGATGTGGGGCTGGCACGTCATCGCCGCCGCGCTCACCACCGCCGCCCTGCACCGCGGTGAGCGGACCGTCGCGCACCTGCGCGAACTCGCCGTCCGGCTCGGCGCCTGGCTGCGCGCGCGGGTCCGTATCCTCACCGACGCGCCCGGGCCGACCCCCGCGCGTCGCGTCCTCGCCGAGATCGTCGCCGAGGTGCGAGCCGTCTCGGTCCTGCTGGCGGCGACCGCTCGACGGCGCGGCCCACCTCTCGGCGCACACTGACGCCCGCCCCGCGTGATCCGTCGCGGGGCGTTCGGTCGTCGGCATCCGGTGCCTGACGCTCCTCAGTGCTCGGCACCCGCCGCGACCGGCCCGTCGTGCACACGCACGGCGGGGATTCGCGTCCTCCGAGACGCCCGTGTCCGTCGTGCCGTGCCGTCGCCTGCGTGCGTGGGCAGCGCTGTGCGCTGAATCCGCGCCGTTGCGGCGCGCTCGGCATCGCCGAAAGAGAGAACCCCATGATCCGCCTCCGCGCCGTCGCTTCGTCCCGCCACCCGCTCACGACCAGTTGTCGTCCCGTTCACCCGGAGAGGGGGTCCGGTCATGACGACTGACCGACTCGGTGGTCTCTCCGCCTCGGGCGGCGCATCCGTGTCAGATGCCTCCACATCCCCGTCGAGTGTCCAAGAAACCCGGAACGCCGGGGCCGGGAGTCCGGGTGTTCTGGACACTCGACCCGGTCGCGGTGCCGAAGGCGTGGCATCCGGTGCCGGCCGCAGAGGGTGGTTCACCGCGTTCCTGCGGCGGGTGCACTTCCTCGCGGGGCTCCTCGTGGGACCGTTCATCCTCGTCGCGGCGGTGAGCGGCGGACTTTACGCCCTCACCCCGGTCATCGAGAGAGTCGTCTACTCGCACGAGCTGACGGCGACCTCGAGCCTGCCCGGGATGCCGTTGGCCGACCAGATCGAAGCCGCCGAGGCCTACGTCGATTCCGGTGCCACGCCCGTCGCCGTGCGGCCCGCGCCCGAACCCGGCGCGACCACACGCGTGATGTTCGCCGACGACACGCTGCCCGAGAGCACCACGCGAGCGATCTTCGTCGACCCCGCCACGACCGAGGTCCGCGGAGATCTCCCCGTCTACGGCACGAGCGGAGCACTGCCGGTCCGGCACTGGATCAGCGATCTGCACCGTTCGCTCCACCTCGGCGCCCTGGGCCGGTGGTACAGCGAGCTCGCGGCATCCTGGCTCGGAATCGTCGCGCTCGCGGGACTCGGACTCTGGATCGGGCGCTTCGTGCGCAGCCGCCGCGGGCGCCGCGATCTGCTCCGCCCCAACCGGTCGCACCGCGGTTACCGTCGCCTGTCGGGCTGGCACTCGGCGGTCGGGATCTGGGTCGTCCTGGGGGCGCTCTTCCTCTCGGCCACCGGGATCACGTGGTCGACGTTCGCGGGCGCGAACGTGACGGACCTGCGCGCGGCGATCGGCGGGGGCACGCCCTCGCTCGACACCTCGCTCGAGGGCGCCGCCGCCCACGGGGGAGACCATGCCGAGCATCTGGGCGGTTCGCCCTCCGCGCCCGCGGGGGCGGCGAATCCGCCGACCTTCGACGCGGTGCTCGCGATCGCGAAGCGCATCAACGTCGACAGCGGCGACGTCGAGATCCGCCCGCCGGCCGCTCCCGGCACCGCCTGGGTCGTGCAGGAGATCCACCGGAGCTTCCCGACGGAGGTGGACGCCGTCGCGATCGACGGTGCGACGATGGAGGTCGTCGACCGCGTGGACTTCGCGACCTTCCCGCTCCTCGCGAAGCTCTCGCGCTGGGGCATCGACCTGCACATGGGCTCGATGTTCGGTCTGCCGAACCAGGTCGCTCTGTTCGCTCTGGCGGTCGGGATCGCCGCTCTCGTGGTGCTCGGCTACGCGATGTGGTGGAAGCGGCGCCCGACGCGGGGATTCGCGGCCGCCCCTGCCCGCGGAGCCCTTCGTGGGGCTCCGTGGTGGGGCGTCGGGACCGTGCTCGTGGTGGCGGTGCTCATCGGATCGGTTCTGCCGATGGTCGGCTATCCGCTCGCCGCCTTCGTGGTGCTCGACGTTCTGCTCGGGTGGTGGGGGCGACGCGCGGCGGTCCGACGGGTAACGGGCGCTGGGCTCAGCTCAGGACCTGGTGCATCGTCACGGAGCCGCTCGTCGGCTCGGTGAAGCCGAGGCTGCGGTAGAGCGCCTGGCCCGGCGGGTCGGCGAGGAGTGTCACATAAGCACCCTCGGGGACCTTCTCACGGATCTCCGCGAGAAGGTCCTCGAGGATGCGGCGTCCGAGTCCGCGGCGCTGGTAGGCGGGGAGCGTCGCCACGTCGGCGACGAGGAAGTACCACCCGCCGTCACCGACGACCCGGCCCATCGCGACCGACCGGCCGTCGGCATCCACGATCCGTCGCCACGCCCAGCTGTTCGCCAGGGCCGGTGCGCCCTGATCGGGGCGCTTCGGAGTCAGCCCGGAGGCGCGGCGCAGCTCGAGATAGTCGTCGAGCGTCGGGGCGAGGGGTTCGAGGCGGAGGTCGTCCATCGGACCAGCCTGGCACGCGTCGGATGCGGGGCTGGCGCGGCTCAGGCGTCGTCGGGGTCGGGGAGGTTCTGGGCGACGCGGCTCGAGGCGGCGGAGTCGCGACCCACGCCGGGCTGATACTTGGCGATCGGGTCGTCGCCGTCGACGTGCGGCTCCGGCTCCGTGCCGTTCACGGGCTCCTCGGCCGTCGTGTCCTCGTGGTGGCGCGAGGTCGAGTCGCTGCCGCCCCGGGCATCATCGGTGCCGCGCTCCATGCCGCCGTCGGCCGCGCGCGTTCCGACCCCGGGCAGGTCGTTCTGGCTCGACACGTTCTGCACGCGCGCATCGTCGTCGGTATCGATCTCGGTCGCGGCGACAGCGCCGCTGTCGGCTCCCGCGCCGCCCGCGGGGACGTCGGCGGCGA
>NZ_LDRU01000020.1 GCF_001476285.1 Microbacterium testaceum
CGCAGTACCTGCGCGCGATCTCTCCCCTGCACACGTCCTGATGGGCGGGCCCCTTCCCCTCCGAGACCCCGCCCCCGCCGACGGGCGATTGCCCGATGACCTGACGATCGACCCCGCGACGGACTTCGGCGTGTACCTGCACGTGCCGTTCTGCCGCGTGCGCTGCGGATACTGCGACTTCAACACCTACACCGCGAGCGAGCTCCGCGGAGCGCGGCAAGACGACTTCGCCGACACGCTCGCGTCCGAAGTGCGCCTCGCGGGCAGGGTGATGGATGCCGCAGGCCCGCGCCGCATGGCATCCACGGTGTTCTTCGGCGGAGGCACGCCGACGCTGCTCCCGCCCGGCGACCTCGCGCGGATGCTCGACGCGGTACGCACGGAGTTCGGCATCGCCGACAGCGCCGAGATCACCGTGGAGGCCAACCCCGACACAGTCGACGATGCCGTGATGGAGACGCTGGCGGCCGCCGGGGTGACCCGCGTCTCGGTCGGGATGCAGTCCGCTCGTCCGCACGTCCTGGCCGCCCTCGACCGGACGCACGACCCGGCGAACGTGGCGACCGCGGTGGCCGCCGCGCGCCGAGCCGGCCTCGACGTCTCGCTCGACCTCATCTACGGCGCACCGGGCGAGTCGCTCGACGATTGGCGTGCGTCGCTCGAGGCGGCCTCGGCCCTCGACCCCGACCACATCTCGGCGTACGCCCTCATCGTCGAAGACGGCACGAAGCTCGCGCGACAGATCCGCTCCGGCGCGGTCGCCATGCCGGATGACGACTTGCAGGCCGACATGTACGAGCTCGCCGACGAGTCGCTCTCCGACGCCGGGTACGACTGGTACGAGGTGTCGAACTGGTCGCGGGGCGTGGCCCACCGTTCGCGGCACAACCTCGCCTACTGGCGGGGCACCGACTGGTGGGGCTTCGGCCCCGGCGCCCACAGCCACGTGGCGGGACTCCGCTGGTGGAACGTCAAGCATCCTGCCGCGTACGCGCAGCGTCTGGCCGCCGACGAGTCGCCTGCCGCTGCGCGAGAGCGGCCCGATGAAACGGCTCGACGTCTCGAGTCGGTGCTGCTGCGCAGCCGCATCCGCGAGGGTCTGGCGGTGTCGGAGCTGCACGGCGAGGGCCGTAAGGCCGTGGCCTCCCTCATCGCCGACGGGCTCGTCGAGGGTCCGGATGCCGTGCGCGGGCGCATCGTCCTGACCCGGCGCGGGCGCCTCCTCGCGGATGCCGTCGTGCGGGCCCTGACCGTCTGACTCCACCCGCAGCCGGGCCGAGTCCACGGCATCCGCGAGCCCCCGGCGACGACGCGCGCCGATCCCGTAGAATTGGCACTCACGACTTCGGAGTGCCAAACGGGAGGAGCAGCTCATGGTGTCGGAACGCGGCCTTCAGGTGCTCCGTGCGATCGTGCAGGACTACGTCGACACGCGCGAGCCGGTGGGCAGCAAGGCCATCGTCGATCGTCACGCGTTCGGGGTGTCGGCCGCGACCATCCGCAACGACATGGCGCTGCTCGAAGACGAAGAGCTCATCGTCGCGCCGCACACCTCCTCGGGCCGCGTCCCCACGGACAAGGGGTATCGGGTCTTCGTCGATCACCTCGCCGAGCTGCGTCCCCTCTCGAGCGCGCAGCGCAGCGCCATCACCTCGTTCCTCGACCAGGCGGGCGACCTCGACGACCTGCTCGCACGGACGGTGCGCGCACTGACGCAGTTGACCGGTCAGGTCGCGATCGTGCAGTACCCGTCGTTCGCGCGGGCGAACGTCACTCATGTCGAGCTCGTCGCGCTCGGCGGGCCGCGCGTGCTCGTCATCCTCGTCACCGACACCGGGCGCGTCTCGCAGCGGATCGCGCTCGTCCCGGCCGAACCCGGCGAGCCCGAGATCGTGCAGTTGCGCGCGCGGGTGGGTGCCGTGCTGGTCGGGCGGAGCGTCGCCGACAGCGTCCAGCGAGTGGCCGACGCCCTCGCCGACGGACCGCGCCCGGGCGTCGCCATCGACGCGATCGCCGACGCGGTGCTGCGCGTGGTGGGCGAAGAGCTCGAGGAGTTCCGTCAGGATCGTCTCGTGATGGCGGGAGCGGCGACCCTCGCCAAGCGCGAGCAGGACTTCCGCGGCAGCATCTACCCGCTGCTCGAGGCCATCGAGGAGCAGGTGACGCTCCTGCGCCTCATGAGCGAGATGGTCGCGGACGACAAGGGCCTCTCGGCCAGCATCGGCCGCGAGAACGAGCCGTTCGGTCTCATCGAGGCGTCCGTCCTCGCGAGCCGGTACGACGGCTCCGCCGGCGGCGCGCGGGTGGGTCTGCTCGGCCCCACCCGCATGGACTACTCCTCCAACCTCGCGGCGGTCCGCGCCGTCGCGCACTATCTGACCCGGATGCTCGAAGACGACGACAGTTCCCGCTGACGACGAGCGCGACGAACACCCCGCGACGAGCACCCCACCGAGAACGATCCCGCGCAAGCGGGCAGGAAGGCGACTGTGGCTGACCACTACGAGGTCCTGGGCGTCGAGCGCGACGCCAGCCCCGAAGACATCAAGAAGGCGTACCGACGCCTGGCGCGCCAACTGCACCCCGACGTGAACCCCGGAGAAGACGCGTCCGAGCGCTTCAAGCTCGTCACCCACGCGTACGACGTGCTCAGCGACCCCGAGCAGCGCCGTCGCTACGACATGGGCGGCGACCAGAACCCCTTCGGCGGCGGGGGAGCGGGCGGCTTCGGCGGTTTCAGCGACATCTTCGAGACCTTCTTCGGCGGAGCGCAGGGCGGCGGAGGTCGCGGACCGCGCCCCCGGTCGCGTCGCGAACGCGGCCAGGACGCCCTCGTGCGCGTGACCCTGAGCCTGGGCGACGTCGTGTTCGGTGTGCACCGCGACCTCGAGGTCGACACCGCCGTACTGTGCGAGACGTGCCAGGGCGCCTGCACGGCACCGGGCACGAGCGAGGTCACGTGCGACATCTGCCACGGGTCCGGACACGTGCAGCGCACCGTCCGGAGCCTCCTCGGCAACGTCGTCACCAGCCAGCCCTGCAACGTCTGCCAGGGTCACGGCACGACGATCCCGTACCCGTGCAACACCTGCCAGGGCCAGGGACGCGTGCGCGCGCGGCGCACCGTGTCGGTCGACATCCCGGCCGGCGTCGAGTCGGGGCTGCGCCTGCAGCTCCCGGGCTCGGGCGAGGTCGGCCCCGCGGGCGGCCCCAACGGCGACCTGTACATCGAGGTCACCGTCGAGGCGCACGAGTCGTTCAGCCGTGAGGGCGACGACCTTCTGGCGACGCTCGAGGTCTCGATGCCGGACGCCATCCTCGGCACGACCACGACGATCGAGTCGCTCGACGGGACCGTCGACCTCGAGGTGCGGCCCGGCGTCCAGTCCGGCGACGTGCTGACGATCAAGAACCGCGGCATCACGCCGCTCCGGGGAAGCCAGCGCGGCGACCTCAAGGTCGGTGTGCAGGTGGTCACCCCGACGCGCCTCGATCACAAGGAGCGCGCCCTCATCGAGGAGTTCGCGAAGCGGACGAGGGCTCCGAAGCCCCGCCTCGCCGAGCACCAGCAGGGTATGTTCGCGAAGTTCCGCGACCGTTTCCGGCACTGACCGTGGCTCTGCATTTCGTCACCGACGAAGCGGCATCCGCTCAGCCCGGTGACATCGTCGAACTCACCGGCTCTGAGGCACACCACGCGGCCTCGGTGCGTCGGGTGCGCGTCGATGAGGCCGTGACACTCGGCGACGGGCGGGGCGCGTGGCTTGAGGGCCTGGTGATCGCCGCGTCGCCGAAGCAGGTCGACGTCCGGGTCACCGGCCGCGACGACGTGCCCGCCGCGACGCCGCGCTTCGTCCTCGTCCAGGCCCTCGCCAAGGGCGACCGCGACGAGCTCGCCGTCCAGGCGGCCACCGAGCTCGGCGTCGATGCCATCGTGCCGTGGCAGGCGACACGGAGCGTGTCACGCTGGGATGCCAAGGCCGACAAGGGTCTCGCGCGATGGCGCACGATCGTGCGCGAGGCGGCGAAGCAGGCGCACCGCGCGTGGATCCCCGAGGTCGAGGGGGTCGCGCGCACGGCCGATCTGGTGGAACGCGCCGCGACGGCGCGAGTGCTGGTGCTCGAGCCGTCGGCATCCGATCGCCTCACTGCCGTCGCCACGGAGGCGTCCGACGGTCGCGACGTCGTGCTCGTGGTCGGCCCCGAGGGTGGGATCGCCCCCGATGAGCTCTCCGCGCTCGCGGACGCCGGCGCACGGCTCGTCCGCCTCGGCGACACGGTGCTGCGTACGTCGACGGCCGGCGCCGCGGCGATCTCGGTGCTGTCCGCGGCGCACGGCCGCTGGTGAGCAGCCGTCTCGCGCAACCCGCCTCGCGTGTCGGAGGCCGTCGATAGACTGGATGCCATGAGCGAACCCTCCGTTTTCACGCGCATCCTGCAGGGCGAGATCCCGGCCGAGATCGTGGCCGAGACGGAGAACGTCTTCGCGATCCGCGACATCGCCCCGCAGGCACCGGTGCATCTGCTCGTCATTCCGAAGACCGCGGAATACCGCAACGTGGTCGAGCTGGCGGCGGGCGACCCCGACCTGTTGACCGAAGTCATCGGGCTGGCCAACACGGTGGCCGCCGAGCACGCCGACGGCGATTTCCGTCTCATCTTCAACACCGGCGAGGGCGCCGGTCAGACCGTCTTCCATGTGCACGCCCACGTCCTCGCGGGCGGCCTGAACGAAAAGAGCCTGGGTGGCTGATTCCCCCGAAGAAAACGTCGTCGACCGCATCGAGGTCGATGGCGTCGCCATGGTGCAACTCCTCGGCCCGCAGGATCGTCTCCTGCGCGTGGTTGAGAAAGAGCACCCCGACGTCGACGTGCACGTGCGCGGCAACGAGGTCACGCTGTCCGGAGCGGCGGATGCCGTGCGCGCGGCCCGCGGCCTCGTCGATGAGCTGCTCGCGATGACGCGGTCCGGTCAGGGGCTCGACCCGGCCGACGTGTCGAGTTCGAACCGCATGCTGCGCTCGGACGGGGGCCTGCGTCCGTCCGAGGTGATGGGCGAGGCGATCCTGTCGTCGCGCGGCAAGGTCATCCGCCCGAAGACCGCCGGGCAGAAGGCCTACGTCGACGCGATCGAAGAGAACACCATCGTGTTCGGCATCGGTCCCGCCGGGACGGGCAAGACCTACCTCGCGATGGCGAAGGCCGTGCAGGCGCTGCAGCGCAAAGAGGTCAGCCGCATCATCCTCACCCGCCCGGCCGTCGAAGCGGGCGAGCGTCTGGGCTTCCTGCCCGGCACGCTGACCGACAAGATCGATCCGTACCTCCGGCCGCTCTACGACGCACTCAACGAGATGATGGACCCCGACATCGTCCCCAAGCTCATGGCGACGGGAACCATCGAGGTCGCACCCCTGGCGTACATGCGCGGGCGGACGCTGAACGATTCGTTCGTCGTGCTCGACGAGGCGCAGAACACCACGCCCGAGCAGATGAAGATGTTCCTCACGCGTCTCGGGTTCGGCACGCGCATGGTCGTGACGGGCGACATCACGCAGATCGACCTCCCGCAGGGCGCGTCGGGTCTCCGCCTGGTCACGCGGGTGCTGAGCAACATCGACGACATCCACTTCGCGTACCTGACGAGCGACGACGTCGTTCGTCACACGCTCGTCGGTCGCATCGTCGACGCGTACAGCGAGTACGACGAGAAGCGCCTCGTCGCTCGACGCGAGCGCGACGAAGCCACCGAGTTCGCCAACCGTGCGGAGCGACGCGGCCCCCGTGCCGCGGGTCCCCGCGATCACCTCCCGAGACGAAACCGTTCATGACGATCGAGATCAACAACGAATCCGGCTACGAGATCGATGAGCAGGTCCTGCTGCGTCTGATGGAGTACAACCTCGCCGAGCTCCACGTGAGCGCCGACGCCGACGTCGCCATCGTGCTCGTCGACGAGGGCGCGATGGAGTCGCTCCACGTGCAGTGGATGGACGAGCCCGGGCCCACCGACGTCCTGAGCTTCCCGATGGACGAGCTCCGCCCGGGGTCGGAAGACGCACCGACGCCCGCGGGCCTGCTCGGTGACATCGTGCTGTGCCCCTCCGTGGCCGAAGCGCAGGCCGTGACGGCCAAGCACTCCACCCAGGACGAGCTGATCCTGCTCACCACCCACGGCCTGCTCCACCTCCTCGGCTTCGACCACGCCGAGCCCGACGAGGAGCGCGAGATGTTCGGCCTGCAGCGGGAGCTCATCAGCGGTTTCCAGGCCGTCGAGCGCCGCCGCCGCGCATGACCGAGGCCCTCCTTCTCGTCGCCGCGCTGCTGCTCGTCGCGTTCGGCGGCTTGATGGCGGCATCCGAGGCCGCGCTCGGCGTGACCTCGCGCACCGATCTGCTGGAACTCGGCGCGTCGGGCCGGAACGCCCGGGCTCTGCAGCGCATCGCCGACGACCCGAGCGCCCACATCACGGCCGTCGGCTTCATCCGCGTCCTGGCCGAGACCACCGCGGCGGTGCTGGTGACCGCGGCCTTCGTGCTGCTGTTCGACAACATCTGGCTGGCGGTCGCCGCGGCCGCGGTCCTGATGACGGGGATCTCGTTCGTGGCGGTCGGCGCGAGCCCCCGCTCGGTCGGCCGTCAGCACGCCCGCGGCCTCCTGACCGGGGGAGCACCGCTCATCCGGGGGATGCGCATCATCCTGGGCCCGCTCGCGCACGGCCTGGTGTCGGTCGGCAACCGCGTCACGCCGGGCCTGTCGCAGTCGACGTCGTTCGCGTCCGAGGAGCAGCTGCTCAGCATCATCGACGAGGCCGCCGAGAACGAGCTCATCGAAGAGGACGACCGCGAGCTGATCCACTCGGTGTTCGACTTCACCGACCGCTACGTGCGCGAGGTCATGGTCCCGCGTACCGACATGGTGACCGTGGATGCCGCGGCGACCTCGCGCGAAGCCCTCGCCCTGTTCCTCGAGAAAGGCGTGTCGCGCGTTCCCCTCGCCGACGACGAGGCCGACGACGTCGTGGGCATGCTCTATCTCAAAGACCTGGTCCAGTTCGGCTTCCGCGACGAGGCCGGCTGGCGTGACGCTCCGATCCGGCGCATCGCTCGACCGGCCGTGTTCGTACCCGAGTCCATGAAGGCCGAGACGCTGCTGCAGCAGATGAAGCGCGACGCCGTCCACGTGTGTCTCGCGGTCGACGAATACGGCGGGATCTCCGGCCTGGTCACCCTCGAAGACCTCATCGAAGAGCTCGTGGGTGAGATCGCAGACGAGTACGACGCTCCGTCGACCGAGGTCGTCCCCCTCGACGACGGCCGCTACCGGGTCAACGCGCGACTCGGACTCGACGAGGTCGGCGACCTGTTCGGCCTCGAGCTCGACGACGAAGACGTCGACTCGATCGGTGGCCTTCTGGGCAAGGCTCTCGGCCGTATCCCGCAACCCGGGGCCACGGCCGAGCATTCTGGCCTCGTGATGACCGGGGGAGCCTCGCGGGGCCGCAACCGCGGCATCGCGACGGTCATCGTGGAACGCGCCGAGCCGGAGGACGACGAAAACGACGCGGAGACCGCGCGCGAGAGGAACGACAGATGAGCGACACCCGATCCGGCTTCGTGACCTTCGTGGGGCGACCCAACGTCGGCAAGTCGACGCTGACCAACGCCCTCGTCGGCGAGAAGGTCGCCATCACCAGCGACAAGCCGCAGACCACCCGCCGGGCGATCCGCGGGATCGTCAACCGACCGGGCGGCCAGCTCGTGGTCGTCGACACCCCTGGCATCCATCGTCCGCGGACGCTCCTCGGTCAGCGTCTGAACGACCTCGTCGAGCAGGTGCTGGGTGACGTCGACGTCATCGCGTTCTGCGCACCCGCGACCGAGAAGGTCGGCCCGGGCGATCGACGCATCGCGGAGTCGCTGTCGGGCTACCCGCGCGCGAAGAAGGTCGCGCTGGTGACCAAGACGGACGCCGCGACGCGCGACCAGATCACGGAGCGTCTCGTCGAGGTGGATTCCCTCCGCGAGGACTGGGCCGCGGTGATCCCCCTCTCGGCCGTGACGAACGACCAGCTCGACGTGCTGAGCGACGAGCTGCTGGCCCTCATGCCCGAGGGACCCGCCCTGTACGACGCTGACATCACGACGGACGAGACCCTCGAGGACCGCATCGCCGAGATCATCCGCGAAGCGGCTCTGCACGGTGTGCGCGACGAGCTGCCCCACTCCATCGCCGTCACCATCGACGACGTCGCCCCGCGCGAGGGCAGCGATCTCACCGACGTCTGGGCCAACATCATCGTCGAACGCGACAGCCAGAAGGCGATCATCATCGGCCGCAAGGGCTCGCGTCTCGCCGAGGTCGGCGCGCGAGCACGCGTCGGCATCGAGCCGCTCGTCGGCAGCCGCGTGTACCTCTCGCTGCACGTGCGGGTGGCGAAGGAATGGCAGCGCGACGCGAAGCAGCTCGGCCGCCTCGGTTTCTGAGTCGGCCGACACCCACGACGAGAGGCGTGATCATGGCGCGAAGGTGGACGGCTCCGGCCCCGGGACCTGTCGACACATGGACCTTCGACGAGGTCGACGTGTCCCCGCCCGGCCCGGGCGAGGTGACCGTTCGGGTGCACGCTGCCGGCGTCAATCCCGCGGATGCCAAGCACGTCGCTCGCGCGCGTCCCGGAGCGACATTCCCGGTTCCGATCGGATACGAGCTCTCGGGTGAGGTCCTCGCGATCGGTCCCGACGCGATCGGCGGCTCCGGTGAGCTCGCCGTCGGCGACGAGGTCGTCGCGTTCCGCGTCCAGGGCGCCTATGCGACCGAGATCACCGTGCCGGCGCGCGACGTGTTCGCGAAGCCGTCGACCCTCTCGCACCCCGAGGCCGCCAATCTGCTCCTCGCCGGAACCACCGCCGCCGAGATGATCCAGGTGACCCGGGTCGCGGCCGGTGACACCGTCCTGTTGCACGCCGCCTCGGGCGCCGTGGGCGTGAGTCTGCTCCAGCAGGCGCGCGATCTCGGCGTGCGCGTGATCGGGACGGTGGGTCCGGATGCCGCCGACTCGGCCGCGCGGGTCCGTCGCTACGGCGGCATCCCCGTCGCCTACGGTGACGGGTTGCGCGAGCGCGTGGAAGAGGCCGCCGACGGAGCGCCCATCGCGGCCGCGTGGGACGCGGTCGGCACCGACGAGGCGATCGACGTCTCCCTCGCCCTCGTCTCGGACCGCGATCGGATCGTCACGATCGTCGATCCCGAGCGCGCGAAGAGCGACGGTTTCCTCTGGATCGCCGGAGCGCGACCCGAGAGCGCCCGGTTCCGTGACATCGCGCGGGCGCGGGTGCTCGAGTTGGCGGCATCCGGTGCCCTGGAGGTGCCCGTCGCCCGCACGTATCCGCTCGCCGACGCCGTCGAGGCCGTCCGATTCGTCATGACGGGGCACCCGGGCGGCAAGGTGGCGCTGGTCCCGTGATCGGCTCGCCGTTCGTCCTGCCCCCGGCACCGGAGCGCCTCGAGGTCGTGCGTGAGCGGGTGCGGTTGCGACCGGTCGTCGACGCCGATCTCGAGGCGATGGTGCGCTACCGCGGTGACGCGGATGTGTGCCGCTTCCTGCCCTTCGAGCCGCAGACGGCGGAAGACATCCGCGGACGCATAGGTCATCTCTTCGGGGGCACGAGCCTCGAGGGCGAACGCGGCGGGGTCGTCCTCGCCATCGAACACCTCGCCGACGGCACGGTCATCGGCGACCTCGTGATCTTCCACCTCGATCTACGCGCCGGGTCGGCCGAGATCGGCTGGGTCGTGAGCCCGGCGGCATCCGGTCAGGGCCTTGCGACCGAGGCCGTGCGCGCTCTGATCGACACGGCATTCGCGGTGTACGGGCTGCGTCGTCTGGTCGCCCGCATCGACGCCGACAACGCCCGCTCTCTCGCCCTCGCGGAGCGGGTCGGGATGCGGCGCGAGGCACACCTCGTCGAGAACGAGTGGTTCAAGGGGCGGTGGAGCGACGAGGTCGACTTCGGCATCCTGTCACGCGAATGGGTGACGGGGGAGTGAACGGCCTCGCGCCGGGCTGGTAGGATCGCAGAATGCGCTTCGGTGGTCTGCTTCTTCTTAGCTGCCGCGACGAGTCCTCGATCTAGGGCCATCCTCGTCGCGGAGCTCGTCGTCGGCCCCTCCTGATGCCCTTTCCGGGCGGGAACCACGAACAAGAGAAGCGACACATCATGAAGAACACCCAGAAGCCCACGTCCGCTCCGGTGCACAAGTACCGTCCGTTCCACGAGCAGATCGCGGTCGACCTGCCCGACCGCACGTGGCCGAGCAAGCGCATCGAGGTGGCGCCGCGCTGGTGCGCGGTCGACCTGCGCGACGGCAACCAGGCCCTCATCGACCCGATGAGCCCCGAGCGCAAGCGCGTCATGTTCGACCTGCTCGTGAAGATGGGGTACAAGGAGATCGAGGTCGGTTTCCCGAGCGCGAGCCAGACGGACTTCGACTTCGTCCGTCAGCTGATCGAAGAGAACCTCATCCCCGATGACGTCACGATCCAGGTGCTGACACAGGCGCGCGAGCACCTGATCGCCCGCACGTACGAAGCGATCGCGGGCGCGAAGCAGGCCATCGTCCACCTGTACAACTCCACGTCCGTGCTCCAGCGCGAGGTCGTCTTCCGCACCGACCAGCAGGGCATCGTCGACATCGCCCTCGAGGGTGCGCGCCTGTGCAAGAAGTACGAGGCGACGATCCCCGAGACCGAGGTGTACTACGAGTACTCGCCCGAGAGCTACACGGGCACCGAACTCGAGTTCGCGCTGCGCATCTGCAACGAGGTGCTCGAGGTCTTCCAGCCCACTCCCGAGCGCAAGGTCATCCTGAACCTGCCCGCGACGGTCGAGATGGCGACCCCCAACGTCTACGCCGACTCGATCGAGTGGATGTCGCGGAACCTGAACCACCGCGAGAACGTCATCCTGTCGCTGCACCCGCACAACGATCGCGGCACCGCCGTGGCCGCCGCGGAGCTGGGCTACATGGCCGGCGCCGACCGCATCGAGGGCTGCCTGTTCGGCAACGGTGAGCGCACCGGCAATGTCGACCTGGTCGCCCTGGGCGTCAACCTGCTGACGCAGGGCATCGACCCCCAGATCGACTTCAGCGACATCGACCAGGTCAAGCGCACGGTCGAGTACTGCAACCAACTGCCCGTGCCCGAGCGCAGCCCGTGGGCCGGCGACCTGGTCTTCACCGCGTTCAGCGGTTCGCATCAGGATGCCATCAAGAAGGGCTTCGAGGCGATGGAGGCCCGGGCGGCCGCCGAAGGCAAGCACATCGACGAGATCGAGTGGGCGGTGCCGTACCTGCCCATCGATCCGAAGGACCTGGGCCGCTCGTACGAGGCCGTCATCCGCGTGAACTCGCAGTCCGGTAAGGGTGGCGTCGCGTACCTGCTGAAGGCCGACCACGCGATCGACCTGCCGCGCAAGCTGCAGATCGAGTTCTCGGGCGTCGTCCAGGCCCGCACCGACGCCGAGGGCGGCGAGGTGTCGAGCGACCAGATCTGGGACATCTTCACCGATGAGTACCTGCCCTCGAAGGATGACGACCAGCGCTGGGGCCGCTTCGAACTGCTGTCAACGCGCTCGTCGAGCGACATGTCCGGCGACGTGCACCTCGACGTCACGCTGCGCGACGGCGATTCGGCTCAGCCGGCGTCCGCCGTGGGCAACGGTCCCGTGGCGGCGTTCCTCGAGATCGTCCGCGCCCAGGGGTTCGACGTCACGCTCTACGACTACGTCGAGCACGCGCTGAGCTCGGGCGGAGACGCTCAGGCCGCGGCGTACATCGAGCTGCAGGTCGACGACCAGCGCCTGTGGGGCGTCGGCATCGACAACGACATCTCGACGGCGTCGCTCAAGGCGATCGTTTCGGGCGTGAACCGAGCGATCCGGACGCGTCAGACCAGCGGCGAGCTGGCCGGCGTCTGACGCCGAGCACGAGAGACACGGCCGTGGCCTACGCCCACGGACACCACGAGAGCGTGCTGCGTTCCCACGCGGTACGGACCGTCGCCGATTCGGCGGCCTACCTGGTGTCCTCGCTGTTCGCCGGCGCTCGCATCCTGGATGTGGGCGCCGGCCCCGGCACCATCACCGTCGACCTCGCCGACCGGGTCTTCCCGGGGCAGGTGGTCGGAGTGGATGCCGCCCCCGACGTCGTCGAGATCGCGCGCGCCGCGATCGCAGAGTGCACGAACGTCGAGTTCCGCGTCGACGACGCGTACGCGCTCGACGCCCCCGATGCCTCCTTCGACATCGTCCACGCGCACCAGACGCTCCAGCACCTGGCGCGCCCGGTGGACGCTCTACGGGAGTTCCGTCGTGTCGCCGGCCCCGAGGGCCTCGTGGCCGTGCGTGACGTGGATTACGGCGGGGTGATCTGGCATCCGGTGATCCCCGCTCTGGATGAGTGGCTCGAGATCTATCACGGCGTGCACCGAGGGGTGTCGGGGGAGCCCGACGCCGGTCGGCGCCTCAAAGCGTGGGCTCGCGAAGCCGGGTTCACCCGCATCGAGGCGAGCGCGAGCGTCTGGGTCTTCGACACCGCCGAGAAGCGCGCGTGGTGGGGCGGGATGTGGGCCGACCGCGTGCTCGCGTCGGCGTTCGCCGGGCACGCGCGCCGACTCGGCCTCGCCGACGACGCCCAGCTCCAGCGCATCTCCGACGCGTGGCGCGAGTGGGCCGCCCACCCCGACGGATGGATCCTCCTCCCGCACGGCGAGGTGCTCGCCCGGGCGTGAGCGGGCGGGCGCCCTTGTCACCAGGCGACGGTCGCCCCGTGTCGGTCGAGATAGCGAAGTCCCGGCGTGCCGCGCTGCGCTTCGACCGTGTCGACGAGCGGCGGGACGGCTTCGTCGATTTCGAGACCGGCCCCCTCGCCGCCCATGTCGGTGCGAATCCACCCCGGGGCGAGGAGCAGCAGCGTCCGCCCCTCGGAAGCGCGACGTGCCGCGTAGCTGCGCATGAGCTGGTTCAGTGCCGCTTTCGAAGCGCGGTAGACCTCGAATCCACCCGTCGTGTTGTTGGTCACGCTTCCCTGTCCCGACGACATGACGGCGATCGTGCCGCCCGGCGACACGCGGTCCGCCAGACGCTCGACGGTGCGCATGACACCGAGAGCGTTCGTCGTCATCGTGCGGACGAAGTCTTCGGTCGAGATGTCGGCCGCGGCCTCGTCGACCGGCGCGAGGGAGACACCGGCGACGACGAACAGGAGGTCGACGGTGCGCTCACCGAGCCGCGTCGCGAGCGCGTCGATCTGCGCCGGATCGTCGACGTCCACGCGTTCGATCTCGACCGTGTCCGGGTGATCGTGCCGCAGCGCCGAGAGGGCTGGAGCGCTCTCGCCGCGTGCTGTCGCGATGACTCGGGCTCCCCGCGCCGCGTACTGCCTCGCGATTGCGAGACCGAGGCCCCGCGACGCGCCGATGATCAGCACCGACGAGTGCCTCGACGTTTCCTTCGGATCCATGGCAACCTCCACTCAACATGTGTTGAGAGAAACGATACGCCTTCGCTCATCGCTTGTAGAGTGAAAGCATGAAGTCCCCTGTTTCCCGGGCCGAACGTCGGGCGGCCACCGTCGACCGCATCCTGGACGCCGCGCGTCGTGAGTTCGGCGACCGGGGGAAGGACGGTGCGACGATACGAGCGATCGCCGGACGAGCGGGAGTCGACCCCTCTCTCGTGATGCAGCACTTCGGCAGCAAGCAGGAACTCTTCGAACTCGCCGTCACCCCGGTCGCCGAACTCGACGGCGACGACGTCCCGGGGCACCTCGCCGACGTGCTCGACGTCCGTCTCCGCGAGCTTCCGCCCGCGACGCGAGCGCTGCTGCGATCGATGCTCACCTCGCCCGATGCCGCGCGCGCGATGAGCGCCCACCTCCAGGGTCGGGCCGAACGACTCACCGCCGTCGCGGCCACGGATGACGCTCCGCTGCGCGCTGCGGTCCTGGTCGCGAGCATCCTCGGGGTCACGATCGCGCGGCACTTCCTCGACCTGCCGGAGATCCGTCTCGCCGATCCCGAGGACGTGGCTCGGATCCTGAGCACCATCCTCCCCACCGACGAGTAATGCGAGGATGAGGCCGTGCCCCACGTCGCCGCCCTCTACCGCTACCCCGTCAAAGGCTTCACCCCTGAGCGCCGTCCCCACCTGGTGATCCAGGACGACGGACGCGTCCAGGGCGACCGTGCTCTCGTGTTCCGCTTCGCCGATGCCACCGAGCCGGAGGACGCGACATTCCCGAAGAGCCGCGGGCTCGCGCTCATGACTTTCCCCACCCTCGCGCGGATCGCGCTCACCTACAACGACGAGAAACAGACGCTGCGCCTACGAGTCGACGACGTCGACATCGAGACCGACCTCGGTGAGCAGGGGCGTGCTCGGCTCGCGGATGCCGTCACGACCTACCTCCGCTCGACCTCCGACGCACGGCTCCTCGACGCCGAGGGCGTCCTGCCGCTCGGGCTCATCGGCGACGGTCGGACCGCGCGTTTCCAGGACCGCCCGCAGGGTTACATCTCCCTCCACGGGGAAGCATCTGTCGCAGAACTGGATGCCGCGGTGTCGGCGCCCGTCGACGATCGCCGCTTCCGATCCAACATCGTCGTGTCGGGCTCGCCGGCCTGGGCGGAATTGGGGTGGCAGGGACGGATCAGCATCGGCGAGGTCGTCTTCGACGTCCAGAAGCCGATCGAGCGCTGCGCCGCGATCACCGCCAACCCCGACTCCGGCGTACGGGACGCGCGGCTCCTCCGCGTGTTGACGACCGAGTTCGGGCAAGACGCCCCGACGCTCGGCATCCTGCTCCTCCCCGCGGAGGGCGGCGGAATCATCCGAGAAGGCGACGAGGTGCGCGTGGAGGCGCGCTGACGAGGGTCGTGTTCTATCGAGGCGCGTCGTCGTCGGTCCGGATGATCGGGATGCCGGTCGTCTCGACCGCGACCTTGCGGCGGTAGAGCTTTCGCTGCTCGGGGAGCGAGAGATCGAAGATCACGGCCAGGACGCGGACGATCGTGGTGACCATCAGGCCGACCACCGCCGCGACGGGGAGGGGCACGCCGAACGCGGCCGCCGTCGCCACCACCGCGCATCCGCCACCCGCCGCGACCGCGTAGAGCGAGCCGACGTGCATGATGGCGACGGGCAGGCCCATGAGCACGTCGCGCAGGACGCTTCCGCCCACGGCCGCGAGCACGCCGACGAACACCGCCGGAACGGCCGGCAGCCCCAGGGCGAGCGCTTTACTCGTGCCGAACACGCCGAACAGACCGATGACGACCGCGTCGAGCATGACGATCGCGCGGTTCAGTCTCTGGAACAGCCCCGACAGGAGCATCCCGACGAGGGCCGCAACGGTCGCGGTGATCAGGTACCAGTTGTTCTGCAGAGTGGCCGGGGTGAGGCCGAGCAGTAAGTCGCGGATGAGACCGCCGCCCATTCCGAGCAGGATGCCGATGATCGCGACGCCGAGGAGGTCGAGCCGTCGCTGGCCCTGGAATCCCGAGGCGAACAGAGCACCCTGCACTCCACCCAACGCGACCGCGGTGAGGTCGGCCCACAGCGGGATGATGAAGACGGGCGGGTTCACGGCATCCATTCTCCGCGACCCGACGAAAAGAACCGGCTCGCGGCCACCCGTGTCGTGGGGGCGCGAGCCGGTTCTTACGCGAGGCGTCTCGCGTCGCCGTGGGGGAGGCTCAGGAGCCGCCACCCGCCGAGAAGATGTTCTGCGAGATGGAGTTGAGCTGCGTGCGCAGCTCTTCGAGCTCCTGCTTGGCCTTGTCGAGCGCAGCCTTGGTCTCGGGCCAGGTGGAGCCGCGGAACTGGGCGGCGAGGGGGCCGTCCCAGACGTTCGGGTCCGACAGGATGCGGCCCTGGGCGTCGAGCTGCGAGATCTGGTCGGTGAAGCCCCCGTTCACGATCGACTGGATCTGCTGGATGGCCGACTTGGCCTGCTCGGTAGAAAGAACGCGCGACATCATTTCCCCTTTTGCTTCGCGCGGCGCACCCACTGCACGCCGTTCATGACGACACGACGATAAACAACCTCGCGGGAGGTGTCCAGGTGTTGACGAGCGGCGGCGGAGGCGGTTATTGGGACGGAACGGCGCCTCGATCTGGGTTTATGAGGGACGCATGAGAACCTGCCACAAGACCCTGATGCTTCGACGAACCCGGGGCTAAGCTCTTGCGGTCGTGAGCGGTCGCCGCGTTCTCTAGGCGACCGCCGAACCAGTGGGGGGTTTCGATGAGCGATGTCGATCTCGAGGTGTACGGGGCACCGGATCTGACCTACGACTTCGGTCTGGCGGACGCGGTGGGCTCCGCCGCGAACGCGGCGGCGGCCGCCGTGGAAGGCCAGACGGCGTCACGCGCGTCGTACGTCGCCACCGCGAAGGAGGACTTTCAGGGCGCCTTCAGCGAGCTCTTCGCGACCAACGCGACGACCGCCGCGAGCGATGCCCGCGAGCTCGCGTCGCGGCTGCGGGACGTGTCGTCGTTCATCGGACGGTTGAGCGATGCGGCGCGCGAGGAGAACGCTCGCCGCAGGCGCGCACGCGAGTGGAAGGCCCGGGTCGAGGCGCGGCGGTCGAACTGGCTGGACGCGACGTGGGACGACATCTTCGGTGAAGAGCCGCCACCACAGGGCGGCGAGATCGAACCGCCGGTCTTCAACGCTTCCGCGGTGCCGACCTCACCGCGGCAGACGCCGGCCTCCGGTGGGGGCGGCGGCGGCGGAACGTCCTCTGCCCGACCCGAGAACCTCCGGACCTTCGCCACGGGAAACTCCAACCTGGATGCGGAGCTCTCCGCTCACCCCGGACGAGTGTCGTCGGCTGCGAGCCAGTTCATGGCGACGTGCGATTTCGGGGGGATCGACGTCAGCCCGGTCGTCGCGGGGTTCCGCGCCTGGCTCGACGCGAATGCGAATGACACGGCGTGGGCGAACACGATCGCGCAGGCGTTCGAGGACGCCGGGACGAACGGGGGGATCGGGACGGTGTCGGATGCCGCGTTGGCGGCGTCGCTGGCGGCGGCGGGGGTGTCCGCGACCCGGCAGGACCTGGTCATCGACCCCCCGACGGCGTGGGGTGGGGCCCCGACGACGGGGTTCGTGAACGACCCGGTGAACTCCGCCACGGGCAATTTCCTCGAGCCGGAGAACGATCTGCCGTTCCCCGCGGCGACGGCACTGCTGTCGCTGACCCGCATGTACAACTCCCTCAACGACGGGGCCGGGGTGTTCGGCGTCGGGTGGTCCTCGATCCTCGACACCACCCTGCTGCTCGGTGAGGACGACGCCCGGTTCGTGATGGCGGACGGGCGGCAGATCGTCTTCGGCCGGGACGGGCGCGACTGGGCCCGGGGGACCGGGGAGAACTACTGGCTCAACCGCGCCAGCGCGGAAGACCTCGCCGCGCGCGGGTTGGCCCTGTCCGAGGGCCTGCTCGTGACGGACAACGCCGGGGCGTGGTGGGCGTTCACCACCGGCGGCGACTGGGTCGGCGCCGGCGCCGGGGCAGGGAACGTCGTCACCGTCCACCGGGATGCCGCCGGCGCGATCGTCGCCCTGGAGCACTCCCGCAACCGCCGCATCGACGTCGACTACGTCGACGGGCTGGTGGCATCCGTCACCTCCTCCGACGGGCGCCGCGTCGAATACCTCTACGACGACGACCACCGCCTCACCGCGGTCACCGGCCCCGCCGGGACGCGCACGTACCGGTGGAACGACGACGACCTCATCGACCAGGTGGTCTCGGCTGCCGGGGTGATCGAGTGCACGAACGTGTACGACACGCAGCGGCGCGTGCGGGAGCAGACCACGGAGTTCGGGCGTCACACCCGCTTCACCTACCTCTCCGGCCGGGTCACCGAAGTCGCCGACGCCGACGGGTCGAACGCGAACACGTGGATCGCCGACCGCAAGGGCCGCCTCGTCGGCATCATCGACACCGACGGCAACCGCCAGTCGATGGCCTACGACCCCACCGGCAACCTCGTCTCCGTCACCGACCGCGAAGGCCGCATCACCGTCCACGCCTACGACACCCGCGGACGCAAGACCCGCACCGTCACCCCCGACGGCGCCGACATCACCTACGGCTACGACGACCACGACCGCGTCACCACCGTCGTCACCGCCGACGGCGGCATCGTCACCTACGACTACCCCACCGACCACGAACGAAACCCCTCCCGCATCACCGACCCCGCCGGCGGCGTCACCGAACTCGACTGGGCCGACGGGCTTCTCCGTCGGGTGCAGGACCCCGAGGGTGTCGTCGTCCGCTTCGACTACGACGCGCACGGGGAACTGGTCGCGACGCGCAACGCTGACGGCGCGGTGGCGCGTCTGGTGCGCGACGCGACCGGTCGGGTCACCCAGGCGATCACCCCGCTCGGGGCTGCGACCCGGTACGTGTACGACGGCGCCGGCGCCCTGACATCCCGCGAAGATCCCGACGGTGCGATCTGGCGATACGAACACGGCCCCGGCGGCGTCGTCACCGCGATCATCGACCCGCTCGGCGCCCGCACCGAGCTGGAGTACGGTCCGCACGGACAACTCACCCGCACCACCGACCCCCTCGGCCGGGTGATCGACCGGGCCTTCGACTCCTTCGGCAACGTCACCGCGGTCACCCTTCCCGACGGGGCCGCGTGGGGCTTCACCCACGACGCCCTCTCGCGCCTGCGGGAGATCACCGACCCCGCAGGCGGGGTCTGGACCCGCGAGTACGACGCCGTCGGGGAGCTGGCGCGGACGACGGATCCGACCGGTGTGTCGGCCGAGGCGTCCCGGACCGACACCACCCGCACGATCCACACCGCGTTCGAAGAGACCTCGGTCCGCTACGACTCGTTCGGTCGTCCGGAGAAGATCCAGGATGCCGCCGGTGATGCGTCGCTCATCACCTACGACCCGTGTGGTCGTCCCGTGGAGGTGCTGAACGCGGATGGCGGGCTGACCCGCCTCGAACGCGACCGAGCGGGCCGTGTCACCGCCATCACCACCCCTGCCGGGCGAACGACCCGCTACGAGTATGACGCGTGCGGTCGTCCCGTCGCGGCGATCGATGCCCTGGGTGCGCGGACCACGTTGGAGTATGACGCGGACTCTCGCGTGATCGCCCGGGTGCTTCCCACGGGGGAGCGTGCTGAGATCGAATTCGACGTAGCCGGTCGGGTGGTGCGCGAGCGAGTTCCGGGGGCCGGGTTTGCGCGTTTCGGTTACGACAAGGTGGGGCGCCCGATCTTCGCGCAGGATGCGCGGTTCGGCATCCGTCGCTTCTCGTACGACGCCGCCGGCCAGCTCGTCGCCGCGACCAACGGGATCGGCGGGGTCACCCGGTACGGCTACGACGAGCGGGGGCGGGTGGTGTCGATCACCGACCCCGCCGGCGGGGTCACCACCCGCACGTACACGCAGCTGGACAAGGTCGCCTCGCAGACCGACCCGCTCGGTCGCGTCACCACCGCGGAGTACGACGCGGCGGGGCGGCAGATCCGGCAGATCAGCCCCGACGGGACCGTGACGGAGTGGTCGTACGACGACGCCGGCCTTGAGTCCGGGCTCACCGTCAACGGCAAGCGGGTCACCGAGATCCGTCGCGACGCGCGGGCGCGCACGGCGACGATCATCGACCACACCACAGACGAACCCACCACGCACACCCTCCGGTTCACTCGCCTGGATCGTCTCGCCGAGCGCACCACCAACGGTCGCTCAACCCGCTGGGAGTACGACGCCGACGGCGCCCGCATCCGCCTCATCACCCCCGACGGGGTGACGGTCGATTACGCGCGCGATGCCGCCGGGCACCTCAGCCGCATCGACCACTCCCGCCTCGGCGCGGTGCACTACACGCGCGACGTATTCGGTCGGATCCTCGAAGCCCGCGCCGGCGACAGTCTCCAGACGTGGGAATACGAAGACGGGTACCCGGTCGCGCACACCCGCACCGACGCGGATGGCGCCGCCATCACCCGCATCACCCGTGACGACGACGGCCGCATCACCGCCATCGACGGGCGCGACGGCACCACCCGTTACACGCACGACGACGCCGGGCAACTCCTCTCCGCCGTCACCGACGGGCACGTGAATGCGTGGGAGTACGACACCGCGGGACGCCTGGTCCGCGAAACCCTCGACGACACCGAACGCTCCTTCGCGTACGACCTCGCCGGGCAGCTCCTCACCCTCACCGCACCCGAGGGTGACACGACCTACCGCTACGACGGGCAGGGGCGCCGGACCCGCGAAACCACCCCCACCGGGGCGACGGAGTACGCGTGGGATGACCGCGGGTGGATACGCGCGATCACCGCACACACCCCCGACGAAGAGCGCCGCACCGACCTGCGCGTGAACGCGCTCGGCGAACTCGACCGGATCGACGGAACCCCCCTCACCTGGGACGCCGACGCCTACGCCGCCACCCTCATCTCGGTCGGCGACACCGACGTGTTCCATGCCCCCGGCGCGATCACCGGCATCGGTGACACCTGGACCACCGGCGGATGGCGCGGCACCCGCACCACCACCACCGACGACCCCTGGGACGCCCTCACCACCGCCAACACCCTCGGCGGGGGAACCGTCGCGATCAGCCCCGCCGGTGGCCTCGACGTCGCTGGACTCGAATGGATGGGCGCCCGCGCCTACGACCCCACCACCCGCGGATTCCTCAGCACCGACCCCCTCACCGCACCCGCCGGCGCCGCCTGGTCAGCAAACCCCTACTCATTCGCCGGGAACGACCCCCTCCACGCCGTCGACCCCCTCGGCCTCCAACCCGTCACCGACGAACAACTCACCGCCTACGCCAACGCCCACCAAGGCGCCCTCGCCACCGCCGGCAACGCCATCGGCGAATGGTGGAACGAGAACTGGGAGTACGTCGCCGGCGGCGCCATGGTCATCGCCGGCGGCGTCATGATCGCCACCGGCGTCGGCGGCCCCATCGGCGCCGCTCTCATCGGCGCCGGCGCCGACACCATCATTCAGAAGGCCACCACCGGCGAAGTCAACTGGGGACAGGTCGCCCTCACCGGTGCGTTCGGGCTCATCCCCGGAGCCGGAGCCGCCGGCGGCCTCCTCGCCCGCACCGGCGCCAACGCCGCCCAAGGCGCGGTCGAGAACACCGCCCAATACCTCATCAGCGGCCAACCCATCACCCCCGGCGGCCTCCTCGCCAACGCCGCCACCGGCGCCACCATGTCCGCCGTCACCGCCGGCGCCCTCAACCGCGTCCCCGCCGGCAACGCGATCACGAAACTCGACACTCTCCCGCCGAACCTCGCCGAGACGTTCTCCGGTGGCGTGTATCGGACGTCCGTGCTCGACGCGGACACCGTCCTGTATCGCGCCGGCTCGACCCAAGGCAGCCCGCTGGGCCAGTTCTTCTCGACGGATCCCCCCGTGGGCGTCATCCAAACCCGGATCGACAAGGCGATCCCGCCGGTGTGGCCGGACGGTACGCCGGCTCCTCTCGACACCGGGTTCGCGGTTCACATCCCCGCGGGGACACAGATCCATACGGGGACCGTGGCGAATCAAGGTGGGCTCTACATGGGCGGCACCGAACAGATCGTCGTTCAAAAGCCCTGGGAGATCCCGGGAGTACAGGTGGTGGACCAATGGCCTCTCAACTAGTCGACGACGCGATCGCGCAGGTCTCCGCGCTGGCGGAGGTCTTGGAGTCCGTCGGGGCGGCACGATACGCGGAGTTCTTCGCGCGCCTCGAGGGCGATCTGCGTCACGCGAGCGATGCCGGCGACATCCGGGATGCCGTCCACCGCGGCCTCGCGATGTACGGCGGCATGAACACGTTCAACGACTTCGTCCTGATGGACGGCAACACACCGGACATCGCGAACAACCGCAGGATCGATGCGCTGCGCACCGCCGTTTACGACAGCCTGCTTCGTCTCGCGTGATTCGACCCCGCTCGCGGTCCCTGATCTCCGACACCCCGCCACAGGATGACCGATCGACTTTTCCCCCACCCTCGTGAGCGTCGGGATCGCCTTCATCGCCATGATCGTCGTCACGATTGCGGTGTCCGCGGGCGTTCGCCGGTCGCCATCGACCGAGAAGGAGCGGTCCCAGCGCACTCCGTCACGTACGGCCGTATCTCGTTCGCGAACGCGTTGACCGGCGGCCGGACAGACCGACCTGCGCTCGGCCTCGTCTCGGCTCGGGAGCTGCCCGGATGACCGTCTCTTCCGCGCACCTGTGCCGCGTCTGCGGGTACTTCTCCGACGATCCCCCGTGGGGGCTCGATGGGTGCTGCCCGACCTATGAGTACTGTCCCTGCTGCGGCGTCGAGTGGGGCTACCAGGACTCCCTGCCGACCTCCGTCGACCGATTCCGATCGGAATGGGTGCAGCGCGGCGGGACGTGGACGGACCGCGCCGTACCATCCGACGGCCTCACGACGAACGAGCGTCTCCGCCGCCTCAGCACCCACCGAGAAGAAGCGCCGATGACAGACCTCGCCGGCGAGATCATCTTCCATCCGCCGACCGCGGGCGGCCGGCGGTCGGGTCCCCCGACAGGAGAGGACTACTTCCCGACGGCCACCGTTCTCGCGGCCGGCGCGTCGGAACGCGACGCATTCAGCATCCGCGTCCACCTTGCCCACGTGCCCTCGGCAATGCGGTGGACACCCTCCACGGTCGGCGTGCTCGTCCCCGTCTCACCGGGCTCCGAAGCGGTGGTCGCCGGCGCTCACCTGCGCGTCTACGAATGCCCGCAAGTGGTGGGACAGCTCCGCCTCCTCGGGTCTGCGGACGAGACGAACGCCCACGCGCCGGGAATCGCGCGATGGGCGAGCGCGGAGATCACGTCCCTCCGCGTGGACCTCGGCGGCATCCTGGATCCGGCGGTGCTGCGCGACGTCACCGACCTGGTCGACCACGCGGAGCCCGGAATCGCGCTCGACCTGCTCTGCGACAGACTCCTCGACGCGAACGCACCTCTCGACGTCGTGCAGCGCGGCCGGCTCCTCACCGTCGGGCGAGCGATGGGCCTCGACGAGACCGTCGCCTTCCTCGGTGACGCGCCTGCGGAAAGATGACCGACATGGACCGACAGCTCCGCGTCACCCCGCTCAACGCGCAAGTCGCGATCTTCTCCCCGGGCGCGGCCGAGTTCCCGGAGTGGGAGACCGGCGACGAACCGGCCGTGGCGACGACGACGGCAATCCTGATCGCCACCCGAGACGACCTGGCGGGAGAGGTCACGCTCCGCGTCCGCATCGACGCAGCGCCCGTCGACGGTTTCGCCGAGGTCCTCACCGCAACGCTTCTCCTCTCCGACGGCGTCGTCGCGTTCGGGTCCTTCCTGTCCGGAGAGATCGAACGGATGCCACTGCCCACCGCCGGCGCCCACCTCGCGACCGTGTCCGTCGACGTCCCCGGCGAGGCGAGCAGCGTCCTCGTCACCCTGACGCCCGCGACCTGAGGCGCGGCGCACCGCCGCCTCTCGGCATCCGGGTCCGATAATGGACTGTGCCCACCTACCGCGACGAAGTCGTGGTCCTGCGTACCCACAAGCTCGGGGAGGCGGACCGCATCCTCACCCTCCTCAGCCGCCGCAACGGCAAGATCCGCGCGGTCGCGAAGGGCGTGCGCCGCACCTCGTCGAAGTTCGGGTCGCGCCTCGAGCCCTTCATGGTCGCCGACGTGCAGCTGTTCAAGGGGCGCAACTTCGACATCGTGCAGCAGGCCGAGTCGCTCGGCTCGTACGGAGCCGACATCGTCGTCAACTACGACCGGTACACCACCGCCAGCGCGATGGTCGAGACCGCCGACCGACTGAACGAGGCCGAAGCCACCCCTCAGCAGTACCTGCTGCTCGTGGGTGGTCTGCGTTCGCTCGCGCGGGGGGATCACTCGGAGCGCAGCGTCCTCGACTCCTACCTTCTGCGCGCGATGGCCCTCTCGGGCTGGGCGCCGGGGCTGACCGAGTGCGCGCGCTGCGGCACGGTCGGCGATCACCCGTACTTCCTCGCCCAGCTCGGCGGCGTGGTCTGTTCGACGTGCGCTCCCGCGGGCTCGCCCCGGGTCGCGCGTGAGACGGTCGACATGCTCCGCGCCCTCATGGCGGGGGAGTGGGAGACCATCGACGCCGCCCCGGGCCGCACGATCTCGGCGGCCTCGGGTCTCGTGGCCGCGTACGCGCAGTTCCATCTGGAGCGTGGCATCCGTTCCCTCTCGCACCTGGAGACGCACCGATGACGCCCAAGCCGTTCACGCACCGCGATGCCGTGCCGTACCGCCCCCTCGACTGGACGGGGGAGTACCCGCCCGCGTACCCGAAGGGGTCGGTTCCCGAACACGTCGCGATCGTCATGGACGGGAACGGCCGCTGGGCCAACCGTCAGGGGCTCACGCGCGTCGAAGGGCACCGCGCCGGCGAGGCCGCTCTGCTCGATGTGGTCGCGGGCGCCATCCAGGCCGGGGTCAAGCACCTGTCGGTCTACGCGTTCTCAACCGAGAACTGGTCGCGCTCGCCCGACGAGGTGCGCTTCCTCATGGGGTTCAACCGCGAGGTGCTGCACCGTCGCCGCGATCAGCTCAACGAGTGGGGCGTGCGCATCCGCTGGTCGGGGCGCAAGCCGCGCCTGTGGGGCTCGGTCATCAAGGAGCTGCAACACGCCGAACGGCTCACCGAGGGCAACGACGTGCTGACCCTGACGATGTGCGTCAACTACGGCGGACGCGTGGAGATCGTGGATGCCATGCGCCGCATCGGCGACGACATCGCCGCAGGCAGGCTCAAGCCGTCGGCGGTGACCGAGAAGCTGATCCGCAAGAACCTCTACCAACCCGACATGCCCGACGTCGACCTCTTCGTCCGCTCCAGCGGCGAGCAGCGCACCTCGAACTTCCTGCTCTGGGAGTCGGCGTACGCCGAGATGGTCTTCCTCGACACGCTGTGGCCCGACTTCCGTCGCACGCACCTGTGGGAAGCCATCGGGCTCTACCTCTCGCGCGACCGACGGTTCGGCGGCGCGATCGACACCCCCACCGGGAAATGAATACCGCGATCGGAATAGATCGCTCACCAGAAGGGTTCTCCCCGATATGACGGATGCCATCAAGATCGACGTGTGGAGCGACATCGCCTGCCCCTGGTGCTACATCGGCAAGCGGAACCTCGAGAACGGCCTGGCCGCCACGGCCGACGATGACGACGCCCCGGTCGTCGAGATCGAGTACCACTCATTCGAGCTCTCGCCCGACACGCCCGAGGACTTCCACGGCGGCGAGGTCGACTACCTCTCGCAGCACAAGGGCATCTCTCCCGACCAGGCACGCGAGATGCTCGATCGCGTCACCGGCGTCGCCGCCGAGGCGGGACTGGCATACCGCTTCGACATCCTCCAGCACACCAACACCGTCAAGGCGCACGAGCTGCTGCACTTCGCGAAGGAGAACGGCAAGCAGCTGGAGCTGGCCGAGGTCCTCATGTCGGCGTACTTCCTCGAGGGCAAGCACGTGGGTCGCGACGACGACCTCGTCGCTCTGGCGGTGGAGGTCGGTCTCGACGAGGATGCCGCCCGCGAGGCGCTCGCATCGCAGCGCTACCGTGCCGCGGTCCGTGCCGACCAGGAGCAGGCGCAGCAGTTCGGGATCACGGGCGTGCCGTTCTTCGTGATCGACGGCAAATACGGGGTGAGTGGAGCGCAGCCGGTCGAGGCGTTCAGCCAGATCGCCCGTCAGGTGTGGGGCGAGCGCCGCGAGGCATCCGCGACCGCCGACGCCTGACTTTTCCTCCACAGCGGTGTCCGCACCCGGCTCCGGCCGGAGCGGGCACCGCTGTCGCACGACGTCTGGGAGAATGAGACAGTGAACACGGCATTGGCTCCGGCGCGGACGCTCCGCATCGGCAACATCGAGCTCGACGCCCCCGTCGTCCTCGCTCCGATGGCCGGCATCACGAACACGGCGTTCCGTCGCCTGTGTCGCGAGTACGGTGCCGGGCTGTACGTGAGCGAGATGATCACGACGCGCGCCCTCGTCGAGCGCAACGACACGACCATGCGGCTGATCCGCCATCACGAGTCCGAGACTCCGCGCTCGATCCAGCTGTACGGCGTCGATCCGGCTACCGTCGAGGCGGCCGTGCGCATGATCGTCGACGAAGACCACGCCGATCACATCGACCTGAACTTCGGCTGCCCCGTCCCGAAGGTCACCCGTCGCGGCGGCGGCGCCGCTCTGCCGTGGAAGACCTCGCTGTTCCGCGAGATCGTCGAGCGCGCGGTCCGTGCGGCGGGCGACAAGCCCCTCACGGTCAAGATGCGCAAGGGCATCGACGCCGATCACCTGACCTACCTCGAGGCCGGGCGCATCGCCGAGGGAGCGGGCGTGGCATCCATCGCCCTGCACGCGCGCACCGCGAGCGAGTTCTACTCGGGCCACGCCGACTGGTCGGCGATCACGAAGCTGAAAGAGACCGTCACGAGTGTGCCGGTCCTCGGCAACGGAGACATCTGGTCGGCCGACGACGCCGCGCGCATGATGGCCGAGACCGGCTGCGACGGCGTCGTGGTCGGTCGCGGATGCCTCGGACGCCCGTGGCTCTTCGGCGACCTCGCCCGAGCGCTGGGCCAGCCGGGCGCCGCCCACGGCGAACCGGTCGACGCCACGCTCGGCTTCGTCGCGAAAGCCTTCCGCCGTCACGCCGAACTGCTCGTCGAGTTCTTCGACGACGAGGGCCGCGGATGCCGAGACATCCGCAAGCACGTCGCCTGGTACTTCAAGGGATACCCGGTCGGCGGTGAGCTGCGCGCGAGCCTTGCGACCGCGTCGACCCTCGACGAGATCGACGAGCTGCTCGCGACCATGGAGCTCGACGCCCCCTACCCGGGAGCAGCGGCCGAGGGTCAGCGCGGTCGTGCGGGCACGCCGAAGCGTCCCGCGCTGCCCGACGGCTGGCTGGACTCGCGCGAGATCGGCGACGCCGCCGGCCGCGAACTCGCCGAAGCGGAGCTGCACCACAGTGGCGGCTGAGGTGACGGTGTCCTCCGCCCGCCCCCTCGGGTACGCGGATGCCGATGCCGCCCGGTTCCACGAAGAGAAGCACCGCTCGCAGCGCGACGACTTCGCGCGCGATCGCGCCCGCGTGCTGCACTCCGCCGCGCTCCGGCGTCTCGCGGCGAAGACGCAGGTGCTGAGCCCCGCAAGCCCGGCCGACTTCGCCCGTAATCGCCTCACGCACTCGCTCGAGGTCGCGCAAGTGGGCCGCGAACTCGCCACCGCGCTGCAGCTCTCACCCGACGTCGTCGACACGGCCTGCCTCAGCCACGACCTCGGTCACCCCCCGTTCGGCCACAACGGCGAGCGGGCGCTGAACGACTGGGCGTCCGACATCGGCGGCTTCGAGGGCAATGCGCAGACGCTGCGCATCCTCACGCGTCTCGAGCCGAAGGTGTTCGGCACCGACGGTGAGCCGTTCGGACTCAACCTGACGCGCGCCAGCCTCGACGCCACCTGCAAATACCCGTGGACGGTCGACGAGCCCGTCCCCGACCCGGGCGGGCGTCTCAAGTTCGGCGTCTACCCCGACGATGAGCCGGTCTTCCACTGGATGCGCGGGGGAGCCCCCGCCCGACAGCGCTGCATCGAGGCAGAGGTCATGGATCTCTCCGACGACATCGCGTACTCGGTGCACGATTTCGAAGACGCCGTCGTCAACCGGTACGTCGACCCCGCCCGCCTGGCATCCCGGGTCGGTCGCGAGGGGCTGCTCGACGCGATCCAGCGCTGGGTCGGGTACGACTTCGTGCGCGACGACCTCGCGCAGGGGCTCGATCGGCTCATGGCCATGCCCGAGTGGATCCACTCCTTCGACGGCACGCGCCCCGCGCTCGCGCGGCTGAAGAACCTCACCTCCGACCTCATCGGACGCTTCGCGCGCGCCGCGACGTCGGCCACACGCGAGGCCTACCCGGCCGACGAGCTGACGCGCTACCGCGCGCGCGTCATCGTGCCCGCCGAGGTCGAGACGGAGATGGCCGTGCTCAAGGGCATCATCGGCGCGACGGTCGTCTCGATCGACGGCCGCAAGGTTCTCTACCGCGAGCAGCGGAACGTGCTCAAGCGCTTGGCATCCGCCCTCTGGGAGAACCCGGGAGCGCTCGACGCCCTCCACGCACCCGACTTCGCCGCGGCGCCGGACGACACCGCCCGCCGCCGGGTCGTCGTCGATCAGGTCGCGAGCCTGACCGACCAGCTCGCGATCGCCTGGCACAACCGTCTGGTGGGAGAAGTGGATGCCGCCGAGCTCGGCGTCTGGGCCCCCGGATCCCGTGCACCCCGCGGGGCGGATGCCTGATGGCCCGTATCCGCCAGTCCGACATCGACGAGGTCAAGGCGCGGGTCAACATCGCCGACGTCGTCGGTGAGCGCGTCGCGCTGAAGTCGGCGGGCGTTGGCTCGATGAAAGGGCTGTGTCCCTTCCACGACGAGCGCAGTCCGAGTTTCCACGTGCGGCCGCAGGTCGGCTACTACCACTGCTTCGGGTGCGGCGAGTCAGGAGACGTCTACTCGTTCCTGCGCGCCATGGACCACGTCTCGTTCACCGAGGCCGTCGAGCGGATGGCCGCGCGCGTGGGCTACACACTGCACTACGAAGACGGCGGGCCCGCCCCCGAGACGACCGGGCGCTCGCGCCTCTACGCCGCCAACGCTGCGGCTGCCGAGTTCTTCCGCGCGCAGCTCATGACACCCGAGGCCGAGACGGGCCGACGCTTTCTCGGCGACCGCGGGTTCGATGCCGGCGCCGCCGCGCACTTCGGCGTCGGTTACGCGCCCAAGGGCTGGTCGCACCTCATGGACCACCTCCTCGCACAGAAGTTCACGCGCGACGAGCTGCTCCAGGCGGGGCTCGTGTCGCAGGGACAGCGCGGGGTCTACGACCGGTTCCGCGGTCGGCTCGTGTGGCCCATCCGCGATGTGACCGGTCAGGTCATCGGCTTCGGCGCGCGCAAGCTCTACGACGACGACCAGGGACCGAAGTACCTCAACACCCCCGAGACGCCGATCTACAAGAAGGCGCAGGTGTTGTACGGTCTCGACCTCGCGAAGCGCGACATCTCGCGCTCGCACAGGGTCGTCGTGGTCGAGGGGTACACCGACGTCATGGCGTGCCACCTCGCGGGCGTCACGACCGCCATCGCGTCGTGCGGCACCGCCTTCGGCAGCGACCACATCACCGTGCTCCGCCGCGTGATGGGCGACGACAGCTCGTCGGGCGAGGTGGTCTTCACCTTCGATCCGGATGCCGCCGGCCAGAAGGCGGCGCTCCGCGCCTTCGCCGACGAGAAGCGCTTCGCGGCCCAGACGTACGTCGCCGTGGCTCCCGAGGGTCTCGACCCGTGCGATCTGCGCCTCCAGCGCGGGGACGGCGCCGTGCGAGCCCTCATGGATACCAAAGCACCGATGTTCGAGTTCGTCATCGACCAGCGACTGAAGGACTTCGACCTCGGGAGCGTCGAAGGGCGCGCGGGAGCGCTTCGCGCCGCCGCCCCGATCGTCGCCGACATCCGCGATCCCGCGCTGCGCCCCGGGTACGTCCGGGTGCTCGCCCGCCGCCTCGGTCTCGACATGCCCGAGGTCCAGGCAGCGGTCGAGCGAGCGGCGCGCGGCGCCGATCGGGCTGAGAAGCGCGAGGCGCCGAGGGGGCAGGAACCGGCGCCCGTGGCGATCTCGGTCACCCTCGCCTCGCTCCCCAACACCCGTGACGTCGCCCTGGAGCGCGGCGCGATGATGGCATTCCTGCAGTACGGGCACCGGATCGAGCCCGAGCTGTTCCTCCGTGCCCTGCAGACGCCGTTCGGCCACCCCGCCCTCGAGGCCGTGCGCAGCGCCCTGGCATCCACCGATCTGTCGCAACCCGGCTGGGCCGTGACGGCGGTCGAGTCGGTTCGCGAGCCGTTCCGCTCGCTCGCCGCCGAACTGCTGACGGCCGAGTTCCCCGCTCGCACCGAGGAAGGCGCGGTCGTCGCGGCCAACGACCTCTCGCGTCGACTTCTCGTCCGCGAGATCGAGCGCGAGAAAGCCGAACTCGTCCGCGAGGTGCAGCGCGTGCCCGCCGACACCGACGAAGGTCGGCGCCTCGGGATGAGGCTGCGCGATCTGGAAGCGGACCGCCAGCGGCTCATCGCGTCCTGACCGTCCCCTCCGACGGCACGCGCTACCGCACCGGCGTGTCGGGAGGGAAGCCCGCTGCGCCCGCGCGTCTCTTCAGGGAGGATGAGGGAATGCCCCGGACTCTCGACACCGACGTCGCCATCCGCGCCGACGATCTCTCGCTCGCCCGTGGGGGCACCCGGGTGATCGACGGCATCACTCTGAAGCTGCCCTTCGCGCAGACGCTCGTCGTGCGAGGCGCGACGGGATCCGGCAAGACCTCTCTCGTGTCGATGCTCGCGGGCCGCCCCGACGAAGGGCTCAGCGTCGTCGGGGGAGAGGCGTTCGTCCACGGCATCTCGGCCCGGCGTCCGGGTCGCGCGCACCGCGAGTGGACCTTCCACACCGGCTACCTGCCGCAGGGTGCCGGCGCGTCGTTGCCCTCGCGCTTGACCGTGCAAGATGTCATCGCCGAGCCGATCACGAGCCGCGACCGGCGCGTCAACAGCCGCGCGCTCGCTGTGCGCGTCGCCACGCTCCTCGACGAGATGGAGCTCCCGCTCGGCACGGCACCGAAGTATCCCTACGAGCTCAGCGCGGGCATGCGTCAGCGCGTGGCCCTGGCCCGGGCGTTCGTCCTCGAGCCACGCCTCTTCGTGGCCGACGACCTCTACGCCAACCTCGACGTCGAGGTGCGCGCGGCCGCTCGCGCGTCGATCGTGCGCCGACGCGACGAGCGCGGCATGGCGTCGCTCGTCGTGACGAACGATGCCGATGCGCCCACCGACCTCGATGCCGACGTCCTGGTTCTGCACGGCGGGCACGCCGTCGCTTTCGGTCATGGCTCGGACGAGCTGCAGTGGACCCCGGGCGGCGCGCCCGACCGACGCGTTTCGACGGCCTGATTTTTCGACTACCCCGCGGTGCTGTTAGTATCGTGTGGTTGCCCGCCGCAAGGCGCGCATATTCCTCGGTAGCTCAATTGGCAGAGCAATCGGCTGTTAACCGATAGGTTCTTGGTTCGAGTCCAAGCCGGGGAGCGAGAGACCCACGCCCATCTAGCGTGGCTCTCACCCTAGGCCCGGGCTTCCACCCCGGGCCTTACCTTTTGTCCGCCCCGCGGCTCACACGCGACCCGCGGGGCGGGGATGCCTGCGAGGCTGGGGGAGTGACCCCCGCACCCGACCCCGCCCGCTACGACCTCGACGCACTGCGAACACGGCTTCTCCCCGAGCGCGGGGGAGACGTGGACGACAGCATCCCCCAACTCGCGGCCGCCGATCCCGACCTCTGCGCGCTCGCCATCGCCCTTCCGGACGGCACCGTGCGACGCAGTCGCGACGCTGACGTGCCGTTCAGCATCCAATCCGCGGTGAAGCCGTTCCTCTTCGCTCTGGCCCTGGCAGACACCGACGGCGACGCCCTCGACCGGGTCGGCATCGAACCGACGGGGGAGTCCTTCGACGCGATCAAACTCGAGAGCGGAACCGGTCGACCCCCGAACCCGATGGTGAACGCGGGCGCGCTGCTGACCGCGTCCCTCGTCGAGGGCGGCGATCCCGACGAGCGCGCCGGCCGCATCGCGCGCGGACTCGCCGCCTTCGCGGGCCGTGAGCTCGACGTCGACGAGGACGTCGCGCACAACGAGCACCTGCTCGGCGATCGCAACCACGCCCTCGCGCACCTCATGCGTGCGGAGGGCACGCTCGCGGTGTCCGCCGACGACGCCGTCGCGGTCTACGCTCGCGCGTGCGCGACCCTCGTGGATGCCGCGACCCTGGCGGTCATGGGCGCCACGCTCGCGCTCGGCGGCGTCAATCCGTGCACCGGCGACCGCGTCATCCCCGAGCGGGTCGCACGCGACGTCGTCTCGGTGATGGCGACGTGCGGTGTCTACGACGGTTCCGGTCGATGGATGCGAGCCGTCGGCATCCCGGCGAAGTCCAGCGTGTCGGGGGCGATCGTCCTGTCGGCACCCGGCCGCCTCGGTGCGGCCACCGTCAGCCCGCCCCTCGACGCTCAAGGCACGAGCGTGCGCGGACACCGCGCGAGCGAGGTGCTCAGCGAAGAACTCGATCTGCACTCCTTCGCAACCCGCCACGGCTGACCCTCGGGTCGTCGCGGGTGTGAGAGCATCGGCGAGGACGCGGCTCCGTGGCGTCCACGAAGGAGTTCCGATGCCGCCCACCGCACGCCGCCGCGCGTCCCGCAGCGTGACGATCGGGGTCGTCGCGGCCCTCGCCGCATCTCTGACCGGGTGCGGTCAGGGCACCAACGTCTCGGAGGACTACGCCCAGATCTGCCGCGACAACGCGACAGAGAAGCGCCTCCCCGACGACGACTGCAACAACCACGGCGGAACGGCCCACTGGTACTACCTGCCACTGGGCTCCAGCGGACGGAACGTGCCCGCCGTCGGGCAACCCGCGACCGGGGGCACCGACGCGCTGCCGTCCGGGAAAACCGCGGCGAAGGGCATCTCCGGCGACGGCGCCAGCGTCTCGCGCGGCGGGTTCGGCGGATCGGGATCCGACGGAAGCCACGGCGGCTGATGCGCCGTATCGAACTGGCGCCGCGGCCCGACTGGGAGCGCACCATCAAGCAGTCCGGCCTGATCTACTCGAGATCGCTGCGCGATGACGGGTCCGCCGTCGAGTACTGGAACGACGGCGCGGCGTACGTGTTCACCCTCCCCGAGGTCGAAGCGCTCGAGAAGCAGACCGAAGAGCTGCACCGCATGAGCCGCGAGGCCGCCCGGTACATGGCATCCGGAGAGATGGGGCACCTGGGGCTCACCCCGGAAGCCTTCGAGTTCGCGCAGTGGTCGCTCGAGCAGGACGAGCCCGACGTGTACGCGCGATTCGACCTCGCGTACGCGGGAGACGGCTCTCCGGCGAAGATGCTCGAGTACAACGCCGACACCCCCACCGGGCTGATCGAAGCGTCGCTGACGCAGTGGTTCTGGCTGCAGGATCGCATCAAGAGCGGTGCCCTGCCCGCCGACACCGACCAGTGGAACGGGCTTCACGAGGCACTCGTCGAGCGTTGGCGCGTTCTGCTGCACCGATCGCTCAGCGAGGGAGAGGGCGGGCGCCTGTTCGTCGCGCACTCGGATGCCGACATCTACGGCGAGGACTGGGACACCGTCGCCTACATGCGCGACCTCGCGGGTGAGGCCGGCTGGGAGCACACCGGTATCGAGATGAAAGACATCGGATGGCACCACGGCGCGCGCCAGTTCGTGGGCGTGCCGGAACCGTGGGGCTCGTCGCGCAGCGTCAACGCGCTGCCCGGCGACGCTCCGGGCACGCAGTACCCGGTGATCCGCAACCTCTTCAAGCTCTACCCGTGGGAGGACGTGGTCTCGGGCGACGACCGCGTCGTCGGCGACCAGGAGTTCGGAGCGCTGCTCATCGCCGGACGAGGGCTGTTCGGACGCTGGTTCGAGCCCGCGTGGAAGATGTTCCTCTCGAACAAGCTGCTGCTCGTCGCTCTGTGGCGCCTCTACCCCGATCACCCGAACCTGCTGCCGGCGTACGCCGACGGCCCGAACGGCATGACCGACTACGTCGTCAAACCCGTCTTCGGCCGCGAGGGCGATGGCATCCGGGTCCACCGCGCCGACGGCAGCGTGGTCACGAACGGGCAGGAGTACCGCCGCGAAGGGACCGGGCGCGAGCGCGTGTGGCAGCAGTACCACGAGCTGCCCGACTTCCCCGGGTCGAACGGGAGTAACCACCCCGTGCTCGGGTCGTGGGTCGTGAGCGACGAGGCGTTCGGGGTCGGCATCCGCGAATCCGACGGGCCGATCACCGACTACTACTGCCGGTTCGCACCGAACATCATCGAGGCCTGACAGCCCTCACAGGCCGACGCCTCACGCGCCGACGCCTTACGCGTCGATGTCGTCGACCCCGGGCATCCACGACGCGCCGGGCTTGCCCCACTTGCGCTTTTTGGCGATCTTGGCGACGACCCGGCTGTCCTCGTCGTCGAGGCGATCGACGTACAGGATGCCGTCGAGGTGATCGAACTCGTGCTGGAGGATGCGCGCACGCCAACCGGTGACCTCGATGCGCACGGGCTGCCCGTCGAGGTCGACGCCCGTGAGCAGCGCGGCGTCGGAGCGGCGGAGGGGGAAGCGCTCACCGGGGAACGACAGGCACCCCTCAGATTCGTCGTCGGGATCGGGATACCCCGGCTCGAGCGGACGGATCCACAGCTCCGGGTTGATCACGACGCCCCGCCACGGCAGGCCCTCGTCGTCTTCGTAGGTGTACGTGAAGATGCGCAGGCCCACTCCCACCTGGGGTGCGGCGAGACCGACGCCGGGGGCGGCATCCATCGTCTCGAACATGTCGGCGACGAGGGTGCGCACCTCTTCGGTGATCTCGTCGACGCGGGCGGCGGGAGCGTGCAGCACGGGATCACCCATGATGCGAATCGGGAGAACGGCCACGTCACCAGCCTAATCGCGGAGGCGGCGGCTATCGTCGGAGGGTGATCCCGCTCGATGTCTCCCTCAGCGACGGAATCGACCAACTCGTCGGTGTCTTCCGCGACCCCCGCATCCTCCTCGGCATCCCCCTGGCCCTTCTCGGGGCGGTGTTCATGTCGTTCGGGGCGCAGTACCAGCACCGCGGAGTGCAGAAGGTCGAGCGCCTCTCGGGAAAGACCACCGGGGGACTCTCGCGCAAGCAGCTGACCTCGCTCCTCACGCGTCCGTCCTGGGTGGCGGGCACGGTCATGCTCGGTCTGGCGATCGTGTGCCAGCTCGCGGCCCTCTCGGTCGCGCCCCTGATCCTGGTTCAACCGCTCGGGGCGATCGCGCTCGTCATCACGACGGTGCTGAATGCGCGTGTCACCCGCCACAAGCCGACCCGTCAATCGCTCATCGCGATCGCCGCGTGCGTCGGCGGCATCTTCATCTTCGTGACGATCGCCGCGTTCTTCGCGACCGAGCACGTGGTCACCGAGCGCGAACTGCTCATCATCCTCGGCATCCTGGCCGTGGTCGTGATCGTCTTCGGCGTCTTCTGGATCCTCGTCCGCCGCAAGGCGCAGGCGCTGTTCTACATCATGGCCGCGGGCGTGATCTACGGCTTCGTCGCCACCCTCGCGAAAGTCGTCATCAGCCGCGCGCAGGCCGGCGACTTCGAGTGGCTGACCCTCCTGTGCCTGGTCGCTCTGCTCGCCGCGGTCGCGGTCGGCGCGTACTTCGTGCAGACGGCGTACTCGGTCGGGCCGCCCGACCTCGTGATCGCGGGCCTCACCGTGATCGACCCGATCGTGGCCGTGCTCATCGGCCTGCTCGTGCTCGGCGAGGCCTCGACGGCCCCCGCGTGGGCCCTCATCGGCTTCGTCATCGCCGGTGCGATCGCCACGTGGGGCGTGATCCAGCTGACCAAGCATCACCCGCAGGTGACCGCCGACGGCAAGCCGAAGCAGCCGCGCGTCCACTGACCCCGGCACCTGTCTCCGGTGGGTGCAGGTTTCGAGGATCGACCGCACCGACTCGTCGGCGAGAAGCAACGGATGCCGGTAGGCTCGTCGTCGCTGGGGGCGGTGGCCAAGCTGGTCAAGGCAGCGGGCTCATAACCCGACGATCGTGGGTTCAAGTCCCACCCGCCCTACCATTCCCCTCACGCAGGGGTCGCCGACGTGACGAGCGGAGGGCCCGGGAAGACCGGAGGGCCGGGGACCCGGCATCCCTCCGCCTCTCGTCCCCGGCCCTCCCGCCGTCACCTGCCGTCGCGCGTCAGACCAGCGCCGGCGCCGACACCTCGTCGCGCACGAGCGCGGCACCCGCCGACAGTGCGCTCATCTTCTCGAGCGCCACGCGACGCGGGAGCGGAGCCATACCGCAGTTGGTCGAGGGGATGAGCTTGTCGGCGTCGACGAACTGCAAGGCTCGACGCAGCGTCTCGGCGACCTCTTCGGGCGTCTCGATCGTCTCGGTGGAGACGTCGATGGCGCCGAGCATGACCTTCTTGCCGCGGATCAACTCGATGAGGTCGATCGGCACGTGGGAGTGGTGGCTCTCGAGCGAGACAGCGTCGATCGTGGATCGCTGCAGGAGGGGGAACGACTCCTCGTACTGGCGCCATTCGGAGCCGAGCGTCGCCTTCCAGTCGTTGTTCGCCTTGATGCCGTAGCCGTAGCAGATGTGCACGACGGTCTCGGCGCGCAGCCCTTCGGCGGCGCGTTCGAGGGCCGCGACGCCCCAGTCCTTCATCTCGTCGAAGAACACGTTGAAGGCCGGCTCGTCGAACTGGATGATGTCGACCCCCGCTGCTTCGAGCTCACGCGCCTCCTGGTTGAGGATCGCCGCAAACTCCCACGCGAGCTTCTCGCGGCTGCGGTAGTGACGGTCGGAGAGCGTGTCGATCATCGTCATGGGTCCGGGAAGGGCCCATTTGATCGGTCGGTCGGTCTGGGCGCGGAGGAAAGCGGCATCCTGAACGAACACCGGCTGACGCCGGCTGACCGCTCCGACGACCGTCGGAACGCTCGCGTCGTAACGATTCCGGATGCGGACGGTCTCGCGGTTCTCGAAGTCGACGCCGTCGAGGTGCTCGATGAACGTCGTCACGAAGTGCTGGCGCGTCTGCTCGCCGTCGCTGACGATGTCGATGCCGCGGCGCTCCTGTTCGTGGACGGCGGCGCGGAGGGCGTCGTGCTTCCCCTCGACGAGCTCGGCGCCGTCGAGCTCCCACGGCGCCCAGAGGACCTCGGGCCGCGCGAGCCACGCGGGCTTGGGGAGGCTGCCGACGAGAGCGGTGGGCAGAAGAGCCGAGGTCATCGCAGCACCGCCCCGAAGTTCGCAGCCCATGCGTCGAGAGCGGCGCGGTGCGGCTTCACGAAGTGCTCCTCGGCGTAGCGTCCCTGCACCACGGCGAGCTGGCTGCGCTCCTCGCGGTCGTAGTCGATGCCGGTGCGCACGAAGTCGGGCTGGTCGAGGGTCGGGCGGTACACCTCACCGGCGGGGATGACGGCGTTGTAGATCTCGGGACGGTAGATCTTCTGGAAGGTCTCCATCGTGGCGATCGTGCCCGCCAACTGCAGGTCGGTGTAGTCGGCGAGCAGGTCACCACGGAAATAGAACGCGAGGGGAGCGACGCTGCCGCGCGGCATGAAGTACCGCACCTGAAGGCCCATCTTCGCGAAGTACTCGTCGGTGAGCGAGAACGCGTCCTGTTCGTACTCGACGCCGAGCACGGGGTGCACGACGCCGGTGCGGTGGTACGTGCGGCTGGTCGAGACGCTGATGCAGATCACCGGCGAGGACGGGAACCGCTCGCGGTACGCCGAGGAGTCGAGGAAGTGCTGGAAGAGCTTGCCGTGCAGGTCGCCGAAGTCGTCGGGCACCGTGAACGCGCCCGCAGCCGCCTTGGCGGCCGGGAGGACCACGCTGAAGTCGTAGTCGCGCAGGTACGACGAGAAGTTGTTGCCGACGATGCCCTGGTGGCGCTCGCCGGTCTCGGTGTCGACGATATGGACGTCGAGGACTTCGATGACGGGGAACTCCTCGTCGTCGGCGCCGTCGGCGAACGCGAGTTGCACCGACACGATGTCGAGCTCGACGCGATACCGGGCGTCGGCGGACAGCAGCTCGTTGAGTCGGCGATCCATCATCGACAGGGCGTTTCGCAGGTTCTGTCGGCGACCCTCGCCGCGAGCGAGGTTCGCGAAGTTGGTCGTGACGCGCGAGTTCTCCGCCGGGGCATAGTCCTCGTCGAAACGGGTGGTGGTGATGCTGAACGTGATGTCGTTCGTCATGACGTGCCAATCAGAAGGGGTCGGATGCCGCTCCCTCATGGTGCTCGCACGGATCAGGCATCGGGTAATTCCACGCAACTATGCGTTGGTATAGCCTCAAGCTATGGCCCGTCGTCCGAGCGGCATCACGCTGCAGCAGCTCCAGTACTTCATCGAGGTCACCGCCGAAGGGTCGATCAGTGCGGCGGCCGACCTGCTCTACGTTGCGCAGCCGACGATGTCGGCCGCGATGCGCGACCTCGAGAGTCGCGTCGGGCGGGACCTCCTCGCGCGCTCGGCCCGCGGAGTCACGCTCACCAATGACGGCGTGGAGTTCCTGGGGTACGCCCGTCAGGTCGTCGAGCAGGCGGAGCTGCTCGAACAGCGCTATCTGGGCCGGCCTCCGTCGCGCCGTCTCCTGGGCGTGTCGGCGCAGCACTACTCGTTCGTCGTCGACGCCTTCGTGCGGATGGTGCGAGCGACGGATGCCGCCGAGTACGAGTTCTCGCTCCGAGAGACGCGGACCTGGGACATCATCGAAGACGTCCGGACGCTGCGCAGCGAGCTCGGCATCCTGTTCCGCAACGACTTCAACCGCAACGTCATCGACAAGCTGCTGCGCGACTCGGGACTGGCGTTCCACCCGCTCTTCGTCGCCGACCCACACATCTTCGTGTCGCGGCGGAACCCGCTCGCGTCGCGTGAGCGGGCGACCCTCGACGACCTCGTGGCCCTGCCCCGTCTGACGTTCGACCAGGGCGCCAACAACTCGTTCTACTTCGCCGAGGAGATCCTCTCGACGCTCTCGAGCGCCCAGGAGATCCGCGTCTCGGATCGCGCCACGATCTTCAACCTCATGATCGGCCTCGACGGCTACACGATCTCAACGGGCATCATCAGCGACGACCTCGACCCCGAGATCGTCGCGGTGCCCCTCGACGTCGACGAGAAGATCGAGATCGGCTGGATCGGTCGCACGGCCATTCCCCTCACCGAGCAGGCCCAGCGCTACCTCGCCGAGGTGCGGACGGTCGTCGTCGAGGCGGGTGTCGCCCTGAGCGACCCCGCCGCGTAGGGCGGAGCGCGCGAGATACTCTCGGTCGAGATGGACACCACCGCTTCTCGCCCCATCGCCCTCGGCCGGCTGTACTTCGCCGCGCAGGCGCTCGCCGGCGCGGCATGGTGGGTCTTCGTCTTCGCCGCTCCGTTCGTCCGCACCGCGACCCTCGGCGACCTCGACCCCGCGCTCGTCGCGATGCTCGACGTCCCCCTGTTCGTCGTGGCATCCGCGCTCGCGGTCCTCCCGGGTCGCGCGGGCCGCATCGCCGCTCTCGTCGCGACCGCGTGGACACTGCTCGTGACCTCGGCCCTCGCCGTGTACGCCACCGTCACGGGTCTGGCCGGGTGGGGAGTGGTCGCGATGTTCGCCGCCACCACGTGCTCGGTCCTCGCACTGTTCCTGCTCTGGCTCGGCCGCGTTCCCACGAACTGGCTGCTCGTCGGACCGTTCGCCTTTCGCCGAGCACGCCCGCGCCGGACGCCGATCGCCCACGTCGTCGCCACGACCGCTCAGATCGTCGTGTTCTGGGGGCTGTTCCTCGTCGTATTCCCCCTCGTGATCTGGGTCCTCGAGAAGCGGTGGGGTCTCGCGGCCCCCGTGCCCGCGTGGGTGACCCTGGTCGGTGCCGCAGTGGTGCTCGCCGCCAGCGCCCTCGGCCTCGCGTCGGCCGCCGCGATCACGGTGAAGGGCGACGGAACGCCGCTGCCGTCCGCGATGCCGAATCGTCTCGTGATCGCCGGTCCCTACCGGTGGGTGCGCAATCCGATGGCTCTCGCGGGAATCGCTCAGGGCGTCGGTGTCGGGCTCATCCTGCAGTCGTGGCTCGTCGTGGTCTACGCGCTGGCGGGGTCCCTGGTCTGGAACTACGCGATCCGTCCGCACGAGGAGGCCGACCTCGAGGCGAGCTTCGGAGACGACTACCGCCGATATCGCGACGAGGTGCGCTGCTGGATTCCCGGTCGCCGCCGACACACGGCGAAGGCCCCGCTCGCACGCATGTGAGAACGGGGCCTTCGCGAACGATCACCGCGTGACGTCGACGAGTTCGCCGGGCCCCGGCAGGATCTCGCGCAAAAGGTCGTCGAGCGTGACGACCCCCACGAGCCGGTCGCCGTCCACGACGGTGGCCAGCTGCACCCGGCCGCGACGCATCCGCGCCAGGGCGTCGTACGCCGAGGCCTCCGGCTCCAGCACGAGCGGCTCTCGCGCGATGTCGAGCGCCGGGGTCGCGGGATCGACGGTCAGCGTGTCTCGCACGTGGGCGACCCGCGAAGACGCTCCCGCACCGACGAGGATCCGCAGGTGCGTCGACGCGGCCGCGACCGCCTGGATGTCGGCGACCGTGGCATCCGTCGGCACACTCGTGGGGGAGCGGTCCGTCCGGACGATGTCGCCCACCGTCAGGGTGCCGAGCGCGATCGCCTGCGCGATCGGCTCCGAGTACTGCTCTTCGAGCGTGCCGGCCTGGCGCGAATGCGCGACGAGCTCGCGGATCGTGTCGGCGTCCTGACCGCCCGCGGCCGCCTTGTCGACCGGCTCGACACCCGACGCCTTCACCAGGCGGTTCGCGATGTGGTTGATCCACAGGAGGAACGGTCGCAGTGGCCAGGTGAGGGCACGGGCCAGGATGCCGGTGGCCTTCGCCGCGGTCTCGGGATGCGCGATCGCCCACGACTTCGGGGCCATCTCGCCGATCACGAGGTGAAGGAACGTGACGACGATCAGCGCGAGCATGAACGCGATGATGTCGGCGAGGACGTAGGGGAGACCCCAGGCCTCGAACACCGGGGCGAGGGCGTAGTCGATCGCCGGCTTCGTGATCGCCCCGAGCAGGAAGGTGCAGGCCGTGATGCCGAGCTGCGCGAACGCGAGCATGACGGTGAGCTCGTTGACGCCGCGCAGGGCCGCGCGGGCGGAGGCGCTCGTGGCGGCCTCCTCTTCGAGGCGATGTCGGCGGGCGGCGAGGAGGGCGAACTCCACGATCACGAAGAACGCACTCGCGATGATCAGCAGTGCCGTGATGAGGGCAACGATCCAGCCGTTCATCGGGCCACCTCCTCATCGACGCTCGGCGCTTCGTCGGCGGGCTCGGCATCCCGATCCACCTCATGCAGGCGGACCGCGAGCTGCGAGGGCACGTGCCGGTCGACCTCGACGACCTCCACGGTCAGCCAGCGCTCGATCTCGAGGCCCTGAACTGTTTCGGACGGTTTCTCGGGCAGGTCGACGCGCACCACCGCGCCGATCGCGGGGAGGTCGCCGTGGGTCTCGATGACCAGACCCGCAGCCGTCTCGGCGTCCGTCTCGGCCAGGTCGTGGCCGATCACGCGCTCGAGTTCGTCGAGGTGCAGATCTCCGGGCACGTTCCACGCGTCGTCGCCCACGACGGCGACCTCGGACGTCTCGATATCGTGCTCGTCGGAGAGCTCGCCGATCACCTCTTCGGTGAGGTCTTCGATCGTCAGGATGCCGTCGAAGTTGCCGTACTCGTCGACCACGCACGCGAGCTCGTTGCGGGTCTTGCGCATGCGGTCGAGGGCGACCGGCAGCATCATCGAGGTCGGGAGGACGACGGCGGGCCGCATGACCGTCGACACGAGGGCGTCGTCCGCCGGCTGCTCGCGCAGCAGGTCGATCAACTCGACGACGCCGACGGGGGAGTCCTCGTCGCCGATGACGGGGTAGCGCGTGTGTCCGGATGCCATGAGGGCACGCACCTCACCGACCGTCGTCTCGGGGGTCACCGAGTCGATCTGCGAGCGCGGGATCATGGCGTGCTCGACGTCGCGCTGGGGGAAGTCGAGGATGCGGTCGATGATGATCGACAGATCGTCGGGGAGGTCACCGCTCTGGCGGGACTCCTCGATGATCGCCTCAAGGTCGCGTGCCGTCGCGCTCTCGTCGACGTCCTCGAGAGGTTCGATGCGCAGCAGACGCAGGAGCGCGTTGGCCGCGACATCGAAGACGGTGATGAGCCACCCGAAGAGCAGGAGGTAGATGCGCGTCGGGACGGCGAGGGCGCGCGCCAACGGCTCGGGGCTCGCGATCGCGAGGTTCTTCGGATAGAGCTCACCGAAGATCATCGTCACGACGGTGGCGAGCAGTAGGGCACCGACGGTGCCGATGAGGATCGAGACGCCCGGGTCGATACCCACGCCGCCGAGCAGCGTGCCCAGTGATGCACCGATCAGCGGTTCGGCGACGTAACCGATCAACAGACCGGTCACCGTGATGCCCAACTGCGCGCCGGAGAGCATGAACGACGTGCGCTTCGTGATGGCGAGCACGCGCTTGGCCTGCGCGTCGCCCTTCTCCGCCAGCGCCGCCATGCGCGAACGGTCGACCGACATGTACGCGAACTCCTGCGCGACGAAGAAGCCGCAGGCGACGATGATCGCCAGAGTCACGATGACGCCCAACAGAAGAGTCAGGACCGCAGCCAGCATCAGATTTCACCCCCTCTCGAAACGAGGGGGCTCGAAGATCGGCCCTCCTGGTCGGGGGAGGTTCGGTGATGGCTCACGGGGTTTCTCTCTCGTGGGTCGGTTGATCGAAGATCGTCCTCAACTGTATCGAGGCGACGACACGCCCGGCTGGGGATTGACCGCGTAAAAGGGGGCCGGACCGCGGCGCGGTCCGGCCCCTTTCCCGCCCGATTACGGAGTCGCGCGACGCAGGGTGAGGAACGACGAGGACGCGAGGGCGGCGATCAGCACCAGCCCCCAGAGCGCCATCCCGAAGGCCCCGAGCGCAGCCCCGCCCTCGAGAACGGCGGGCCACGACCGGGTGAGTGTGACGAGCGCGATGATCGCGACCAGAAGGAGCCCCACACCGACCAGGGTGACGGTGAGGACGAGCGTGCCGAAGCGCTTGAAGATCGTCGCCGCCCAGAATCCGATGACGAAGAAGAACATCGCGACGGCGAAGGAGGTCACTCCGGCCGCGACGGGACCAGCCTCCCAGAGCCAGGGCATGTAGAAGAAGTACCCGTTCATGCCGTACCCACCCGTCGCCTGCTCGACAAGGCCGCCGATGACGGAGATCGTCGAGAGCACGACAGCCGTGATCCCCGCTGTCAGCAGGGTCCCCGTGAAGAACTCACGACGCGTGACGCTCATCGCCTGGGAGAAGGGGAACGTGCGGGTCAGCGCCTGGGCGCCGACCACGCCGAAGTACCACAGCGGGGCCTGGGCGCCGCCGCTGATCTTGACGCCGTCGACGCCCGCCGCGGCGATGATCCCGTACACCAGGAGGCTCAGCCCCAAGGCTCCGAACAGGATGATCAACGGCAGCCAGAGGAACGTCTGACGGTTGATCAGCTGCAGACGGACCACGTTCAGCGTGCGGTTCATCGCAGCGCTCCTTCCGGGAGGGAGGCGCCGACCGTGGCGGCGGCGCGTGGGCTGGTGTTCTGCGTACGACGCACGATGAGTTGCTGCAGCGATACCGGGGCGACCTCGAGTCGCGCCTCGACGAGCGCCCGGCGGTCCGCCGGGGTGAGCTCGCCGACGACGGTGACGGATGCCACGCCGCCGAGGCTCTCGCGATGGATGACCTCGCGCCCCAGGCAGAAGGCGTCCACCGCGATCGAGTCACCGACGATCGTCACGGCACTGTGGCGCACGGCATCCGTGTCCTCGTCCATGACGATGCGTCCACCGTCGAGCACGATGACCTTCTCGAGGAGGTTGGCGACCTCGTCGATCAGGTGGCTCGACAGGATGATCGTGCGCGGATGCTCGGCGTAGTCCTCGAGCAAGCGGTCGTAGAAGATCTGTCGGGCGACCGCGTCGAGGCCAAGGTACGGCTCGTCGAAGAAGGTGATCTCGGAGTGGGAGGCGAGGCCGATGATGACGCCGACCGCCGAGAGCTGTCCGCGCGAGAGCTTCTTGATCGTCCGCTTCAGCGGAAGCTGGAACTCCTCGACGAGACGGTCGGCGAATGCCTGATCCCAGTCCGGGAAGAACAGACGGGCGGCCCGGAAGGCGTGGGCGGGCTGAGCGTCATCGGGATACTTCTGGCTCTCACGGACGAAGCACATGCGCGAGAGGACGCGCGGGTTCTCGTACGGGTCCTCACCGAAGACGCGGGCCTGCCCGCTCGACGCGAAGTTCTGCGCGGTGAGGATGGACATGAGGGTGGTCTTGCCGGCACCGTTGCGGCCGAGCAGACCGTAGATGGAGTCCTTCTCGATCCGGAACGACACGTCGTCGAGGGCGAGTCCGCCCCGGTAGCGCTTGGTGAGGCCCCTGGCCTCGATCACGGCGGTCATCGTGCGACTCCTTCGGTGCGGGGGGAGGGGATGGCGGAGGCGAGCTGCGCGCGCTCGCGGATGAGATCGGCGAGGTCGTCCGGACCGAGACCGAGAGTGCGGGCTTCGGCGAGGAGGGGTTCGACGAAGCGGTCGGCGAAGGCCGTGCGGCGCTCGCGAAGCAGGGTGTCACGCGCGCCCGAGGCGACGAACATGCCGATGCCTCGCCGTTTGTAGAGGACGCCCTTGTCGACGAGCATGGTGATTCCTTTCGCGGCGGTGGCGGGGTTGATGCGGTGGAACGCGGCGAGTTCGTTCGTGGAGGGCGCACGTGTCTCCTCGGCGAGCGAGCCATCGACGATGGCGTCTTCGACGCTCTCGGCGATCTGGAGGAACAGCGCCCTGCCGTCGTCGATCATGCGATCTCCGTCCATTGGTTCATTACTTGACTAAGTAACCATGCAACGCGTGGCCGAGCCGTGTCAAGACCGGAGATACTTCGCGGCGTGAGATACTAAGTGCACCCCGCATTGCTGCGCTTCCCGGCGCGGTCCCGCCCCTTGCATCACAGGACTCTTCATCGCGCCAGAAAAGGACCAGCCGTGGGACGCCTCATCTACCGTGATCGCGCATCGTTCGACATCGACGACCGCATCCTCGCCCACCTTCGCATCGTCATCATGAACAAGTTGCGCCGCAACGAGGGGTTCATGCTGCAGCTTCCCGTCAACGAGGGAGTCCGCCAGGCCAGCATCTGGGTGCACGCCTCGAACGCCCTCGTGCTGCAGTTCTACGGCGGCCGCGAGCCGTCGATCGACCGCGAACTCGTGGATCAGATGATGCACGACGCCAGCAGCGCCGATGGGCTCACGCTCCTCTCGACGGGCCCGGTCATCGCGGCCGCCCCGCCGTCGCGCGTCGCACGCTGACGCGCGCACTGCACGACGCGCTGCGTCGAACGCGCCCCGCATGGGCGAGCGCGCCGCGCCGACTCAACCCCGGCGCTCGCCGCGGGGGAGGGTGACGACGAAGAGCGCCCCTCCCTCGTTCGGCAGGCAGCGGACGTCGCCGCCGTGTGCACGCGCGATCCCTCGCGCAATGGGCAGGCCGAGACCCACACCCGTCGAGGAACGCGCGGGATCCAGGCGCACGAGTCGATCGAAGATGCGCTCGCGGTCGCCCTCGGCGACGCCAGGTCCGTCGTCGGCCACCGTCACGACGACCTCCGTCGGGCCCTCGTTCACGCCGACACGCACCGATCCGCGACCGCCCGTCGCGCGGGCGGCGTTCTCGATGAGGTTCGACAGCACCTGGCCGATGCGGTCCACGTCGACGGATGCCACGACAGGGGCGTCCGGAACCGTCGCCCGCAGGTCGAGATGGGGGTAGAGCAGCGGTGCCCGCTCCGCCTCCGCCCGCACGAGACCCCGAAGGTCGACGTCGGCTCGAGTGAGTTCTAGGCCCCGGTCGACCCGCGCCATCATCAACAGGTCGTCGACGAGGCGCGAGGCGCGAGCGGCTTCTCGAGCCACCTGTGCGGCGAGCATCTCGCGGTCAGGCCCCTCGAGGTCGGCTCGAACAAGGGTGTCGGCGGCGGCGCGAATACCCGCGACCGGCGTCCGCAACTCGTGTGCCGCGTCCGAGAGGAAGGCGCGCAATCGCCGCTCTGCGCCGCGCGCGGCCTCCTCGGCACCGACGACATCGTCGAGCATGTCGTCGAGCGCGGTCGCGACGCGGCCGATCTCGGTGTCCGGCCGCGTCGGCCTCAGCCGGCGGCCGCGCTCGCCCGCACCGATCGAGCGCGCGACCTCCGATACCTGGTCCAGCGGCCGGAGCGTCGCGCGCACGATGACGATCACGGCTCCCGCGGCGAGAGCGAGAACGACGGCGGAGGCGATCGCCATGATCCACCGCACCTGGACGAGCGTGTCCTGAACACCCACCGCGGATGCCGTGAGCGTGAGAGTGGATCCGTCGCTCAGGGTCGAACTCAGCGTCACGAGATCGTCGTCACCGCCGACCGACGAGGCGACGACCGTGACAGCGGAACCCGTCGCAGTCGGCTGTGGCGCCGCGGGCTCCCCAGGTCCCGGGCCCCCGGGCCCCCGAGGGCCGTCGCGGAGTTGTTCGGGGCTCGGACCGGCGACGATCGAACCGCCGCCCGCGCTGTCGATGCGCACGGCGAGGCCCTGATCCGACAGGCGCTCGGCCAGATCGGTGTCGTCCACGGTGCCGACGAGCGACGCGGCGGCCGCGGCGCGATCGCGCAGTCGCTCCTCGATCTGGCCCCGCAAACGGGCGCCCAGGGCGACGTCGACGACGACCGACAGAACGATGAGCAGGACCGCGACGAGCGCGAGCACGGCGACGATCGTCCGACGACGGAGCGAACCCGATCGCAGCGCCGGTGCAGCCATCATGGCGTGACGCTCAGGCGATAGCCGAGGCCGCGCACGGTGTGGATCAGACGCGGTCCGCGCGTCTCCATCTTGCGTCGCAGAGCGCTGAGGTGCACCTCGACGAGGTTCGGGTCGTAGTCGTCGTACCCCCACACCTGGGTGAGGATCTGCCCCTTCGACAGGGTGCGGCCGCGGCTCTCCGCGAACAACTGCAGCAGGCGGAACTCGGTCGCCGTGAGATCGAGCGCCCCACCGGCGCGGTGCGCGATCGCTGCGTCCGGGTCGACGACGAGATCCCCGACCGCGATGGTCTGGGGGAGGCGCCCGCGACGACGCAGCACCGCGCCCACGCGCGCCACGAGCTCGGCCACGGTGAACGGCTTGGTCACGTAGTCGTCCGCGCCCTCGGCGAAGCCCCGCAGGCGATCGTCGACCTCGTCGCGCGCGGTGAGCATGATCACGGCGGTGTCGCCCTCGGCATGGATCACCGGGAGCAGCCGGATGCCGGCAGGCCCCGGCATCATCCAGTCCAGCACCACGAGGTCGGGGCGGAACGCACGCAGACGCGCCGTCAGATCACCGCCGTCGGGTGCCCCCTCCGCGACGAAGCCCTCCGCGCGCAGCGCGGTGACGACGCTGATGCGGATGGTCTCGTCGTCGTCGAGGACGAGGACGCGGGCAGGGGTGGGCACCTCGTCACGGTACGACCGCGCCCTGTGCGCTTCTTATGCGTCGGCTATGGCATCCGATGCCGTGAGCAAGCTTCAGGTTCGCTTCAGTCCTGCCTCCAAGGCTGGGCTTACCGCCGGGAATCCTCCGGCCCAGGAAGGAACATCATGACCGACGACGACAACCCGACACTCCCTCTGCCGCGCACCGAGGAGCAGCCCGAACCGCAGCGGCGCCGTTGGACGCGACCCGCGCTGATCGCCGGTGCCGTGGTCGTGGCGCTCGGCCTCGCCGGAGGCTCCGCCGCGATCGCCGCGCAGTCCGGTGCTCCCCTCGCCCTCGCGGGGGCCTCGACGACGTCCGCCCCGAGCGCTGACGGCGGCAGCGGGCCGGGCACCGCACCGATGCCGGGCGCCACCCCGACCGATGCCCCGACCCCTGGCGCCGGGGCCCCGACCCCCGGCGCCGAGGCCACTCCTCCCGCCACGCCGGGCGACGGTGCAGGACCGGGCGCGTGCGAGCCGGGCGCGAAGGGTCCCGGGGGACCGGGCGCCGGGGGTCCGGGCGGCGCCACGCCTCCCGCGGACGGACAGGCGCCCACTCCTCCCGCCCCGCCCACCGACGGGCAGGCGCCGACCATGCCGCCGACGCCCGGCAGCTGATGACCGACCCGCGCTGACCGCCGCGCCGCACGTTCGACGTGCAGGCCGCGGTCAGCGCGGTGAGGCACGATCGATGCATGACCGCACGGCGACCTCCGGCCCGCCGCGTCGCCTCCTCCCGCCGGACGCCTCCGCGCCGGACGCCTCGGAGCCGCGCGCGGCGCCGCTCCCGCGCGGCGACGCTGCGTCGCCGCCGCCTCGCCGTCGGCATCCTCGTCGCGATCGGCGCGCTCTCCATCGTCGGTCTCCTCGTCGCCGCCTTCGTCCCCCTGCTCAGCCTCGGCGCCGCGTGGAACACCGAGATGAAGGACGAGGTGGAGAAGGAGAGCATGGACCTCTCGACCTTCGACCCCGGCCGCCTGATCGACGATGCGGACTTCTACGACGGCAACGCGATGACCGCCGACGAGATCCAGCGATTCCTCGACGAGAAGGTGGGGGAGTGCCGGACCGACACCTGCCTCAACGTCCTGCGGACGACCCTGCCCGGCCGCGACAGGCTCGTCTCGGATGCCACGGGCGAGACCATCTGCGAAGCGATCGACGGCGGCGACCTCACGGCCGCGGAGATCATCGATCGGGTCCAGCGCGCGTGCGGCATCTCCGCGAAGGTCCTGCTCGTGACGCTCCAGAAGGAGCAGAGCCTCGTGTCGGGCCGTACGGCTCGCGCGCCCGACGAAACAGAACTCGGCGCCGCGATGGGCGCGCGGTGCCCCGACACCGCTCCGTGCGATCCCGGTCTCGCCGGGTTCGCGTCACAGGTCGTCCAGGGCGCCACCGACCTGAAGTCGTACAGCGCCTCGGACTTCATGCGGCAGCCGGGCACGCACTGGATCGCGTTCTCGCCCGATCCCGACTGCGGCGGCTCCGAGGTCGCGATCGAGAACGAGGCCACCGCCGCCCTGTACAACTACACGCCGTACCAACCCAACGCCGCGGCTCTCGCCGCGACGTGGGGGACGGGCGACGCCTGCTCGGCGTACGGCAATCGCAACTTCGCGCTCTACTGGTCGCTCTGGTTCGGCTGACGGCCCGCGCACGGGTCATCCACGGGCGAATCACAGTGTTGTGATTTCGTTATGAACGGGCGATAATGACCGAGACAACCGAACATCGCCGTGAACTCCGTCACAGGTCGTAGGGGAAGACGTACCTGACGAAGGAGAGACCATGGCGACCACGTCTTCGCGCGGAGTGATCCTGATCCACTCCGCGCCCCGCGCGTTGTGCCCCCACCTCGAGTGGGCGGTGGGACGCGCTCTCGGCCGTGCCGTGAACTTCGACTGGACCGACCAGCCGGTCCTCGCGGGTAGTCGACGCGCCGAGTTCTATTGGGAGGGTCCCGTCGGCTCCGGCGCGGCTCTCGCGAGCGCGATCCGCGGGTGGGAGCACCTCCGCTTCGAGGTCAGCGAAGATCCGACCCCGCGCAGCGACGGCGGTCGCTGGATGCACACGCCTGGTCTCGGCATCCACTACGCGCAGACCGACGCCGCCGGGAACGTCGTCATCGGCGAGGACCGCGTGCGCTACGCCATGGAGGTCGCGGCGGGCGACGCGTTCGAACTGCAGCGTGAGCTCGACGTCGCGCTGGGTTCCGCGTGGGACGAAGAACTCGAGCCGTTCCGTCATGCCGGAGACGATCAGCAGATCGTCTGGCTGCACAAGGTCGGCTGAAACCGTCGGGCGGGGAGGCGCCATTACCGGACGTCGGTGATCATTCCCGGCACCGAGACCGCGTATCCCCTCCCGATCGAAAGGCGAACGCCCCCGCCATCCCCGAAGCAGTCGGGGGATGCCGGGGGCGTTCGGCCGTGATCAGACCGACGCGATCGCCACGACGGCGTTGTGACCGCCGAAGCCGAACGAGTTGCTGATCGCGAGCTGGTCGCCCGCCCCCAGCTCGACCGGCGAACCGGACAGGGCGAAGGGGACCTCGGGGTCCTGCTCGGTGAGGTTGATCGTGGGAGGAGCCACGCGGTTCTGCAAGGCGAGAACGGTGAAGATCGCCTCAAGGGCACCCGTTCCGCCGAGCAGGTGGCCCGTGGAGGCTTTGGTGGCCGAGACGGGGATCTCGTCGACGCGATCTCCGAACACCGCGCGCAGCGCCTGGTACTCGTTGGGGTCGCCGACGGGCGTCGAGGTGGCGTGCGCATTGATGTGGGTGACGTCGTCGACGGACGCGCCGGCCATGTCGAGGGCCATGCGCACCGCACGGGCGGCGCCGCGGCCCTCAGGGTCGTTCGCGGTGATGTGGTACGAGTCGGCGGTCACGCCGCCGCCCACGATCGAGGCGTAGATCTTCGCCCCGCGGGCTTTCGCGTGCTCCTCGGTTTCGAGGATCAGCACGCCCGCGCCCTCGCCCATGACGAAGCCGTCGCGGTCGATGCTCGCCGGGCGGGAGGCGGTCTCGGGCGAGTCGTTGCGCTTGGACAGCGCCTGCATCGACGCGAACGAGGCGATCGTGATGGGGTGGATCGCCGACTCGGTACCGCCGGCGATCACGACATCCGCGAGACCGTCGCGGATGTGCTGAACGGCGTTGACGATCGACTCGGTGCTCGAGGCGCAGGCCGAGGCGACGGTGCGCGCGAACGCGCGAGCGTTGAAGTGCAGCGACAGGTTGCCGGCCGCCGCGTTCGGCATGAGCATGGGCACCGTCATCGGCATGACGCGGCGCGGGCCCTTCTCGCGCAGGACGTCCCACGCGTCGAGGAGCGTCCAGACACCACCGATGCCGGTGGCGAAGTCGACGCCGAGACGGTCGGGGTCGATGTCGGGCGCGCCCGCGTCTTCCCACGCTTCCTTCGCCGCGACCATCGCGAGCTGCGACGACGGGTCGAGTCGCTTGGCGATGGGGCGCTCGAGAACGGTCTCGGGGCGGACGAGAGCCTCGGCGGCGAAGGTGACGGGAAGCTGGTACTTCTCGACCCACTCGTGCTCGAGGGTGCGCGCGCCGGAAGTGCCGGCCAGCAGGGCGGACCAGCTCTCGGGGGCCGTCCCGCCGATGGGGGAGGTGGCTCCGATGCCGGTGACGACGATGCGGGGTGTGCTCATGGGGTGCGAATCCTTGCTCGGGACCGATGGGACCTGACCGGTGGGGGCCGAAGCCCCCACCGGGAGAATCAGGCCTGGTTCGAGGTGATGAAGGTGACGGCGTCGCCGACGGTCTTGAGGTTCTTGACCTCGTCGTCGGGGATCGTGACGCCGAACTTCTCCTCGGCGTTGACGACGATCGTCATCATCGAGATGGAGTCGATGTCGAGGTCGTCGGTGAACGACTTCTCGAGGGCGACCTCGTCGGCCGAGATGCCCGTCTCGTCGGTGATGAGCTCGGCAAGGCCGGCGAGAACCTCGTCGTTGGTGAATGCCATGATGTCTCCTGTTTTCTTGGGGGTTGGGCCCGACGGGCCCCGATCAGTCTAGGGTTCGGCGCCGTCGCGTCAGGGGAGCACGACGACCTGCGCGCCGAAGACCAGACCGGCGCCGAAGCCGATCTGCAGCGCGAGTCCGCCGCTCAGCTCGGGGTGCTCCTCGAGCAGCCGGTGAGTGGCGAGCGGGATCGATGCCGCGGACGTGTTGCCCGTGGTCTCGATGTCACGGCCGATGACCACCGTCTCGGGCAGCCCGAGCTGCTTGGCGAACTCGTCGATGATGCGCATGTTCGCCTGGTGCGGAACGAAGGCCGCGAGATCGCCCGGCTCGATGCCGGCGGCCTCGATGGCCTGACGAGCGACCTTCACCATCTCCCACACGGCCCAGCGGAACACCGTCGGTCCCTCTTGGCGAAGGGTCGGCCAGGGCGCCGCCCCGTCGCGGAATTCGGTCAGCGTGGCGTTCATGCCCACAGCATCCGCCTTCGAACCGTCGGATCCCCAGATGGTCGGGCCGATGCCGGGGGTGTCGCTCGGTCCGACGACGACCGCACCTGCTCCGTCGCCGAGCAGGAACGAGATGCTCCGGTCGGTCGGGTCGACGATGTCGCTCAGCTTCTCGGCGCCGACGACGACCACGTGCTTCGCGAGGCCGCCGCGGATCAGCGCGTCCGCCTGGCCCACGCCGTAGGCGAACCCGGCGCATGCCGCGTTGACGTCGTACGCGGCCGCGGGGTTCGCGCCGATCCGGTCGGCGACGATCGCCGAGGCGGACGGGGTCTGCTTCGGGTTGCTGATGGTCGCGACGATCACGGCGTCGATGTCGGAGGGGTTCACGCCCGACTTCTCGACGGCCTCGCGGGCCGCCTCGGAGGCCAGGTCGATGGCATCCGTCTCTTTGTTCGCGCGGACGCGCGTGACGATGCCGGTCCGCTGACGGATCCACTCGTCGCTCGAGTCGATCGGCCCGACGAGGTCGTCGTTGGGCACGAAGTTCTCGCCGCGCGCGGCACCGTACGCGTAGATCCGCGTGTGCGCCGGTCCCTGCAGCTGACGGAGGGTGGGGGTGCTCATGCCTGGATGTCTTCTTTCAGGAGTGAGACGGCCGCGTCGAGGTCGTCGGGGGTCTTGACCGCCACGGTGGGCGTGCCGCGCAGCGCGCGCTTGGCCAGTCCCGTCAGCGCTCCGGCAGGGGAGAGTTCGATGATGCCGGTCACGCCCTGCTCGGCGAACGACGCCATGCAGCGGTCCCAGCGCACGGGCGACGCCACCTGCGCGACGACGAGGTCGAGAGCGCGGCGCCCCTCGGCGACGACGGAGCCGTCAGCGTTGGTCCAGAGCGTGAGACCCGGGTCGGACACCTCGACGTCAGCGGCTGCCGCACGCAGCGTCTCGACGGCGGGCTCCATGAAGCGCGTGTGGAAGGCACCGGCGACCTGCAGCGGGATGACCCGCGCGCCGCGCGGCGCCTCGGCCGCCAGCTCGGCGAGAGCGGGCAGCTCGCCCGCCGCGACGATCTGGCCACCGCCGTTGTAGTTGGCCGGGGTGAGGCCCAGGGCCTCGAGTCGCTCGAGGACGACCGCCTCGTCGCCCCCGACCACCGCGCTCATGCCCGTCTCGGTGACGGCGGCGGCTTCGGCCATGGCGCGTCCGCGCAGACCGACGAGGCGGAGCGCATCGTCCTCGGCCAGGACTCCGGATGCCGCCAGCGCGGCGATCTCGCCGACCGAATGCCCCGCGACCCCGGCGACGGCGCTTCCGGAGCGCTGCGTCAGAGCGGACCACGACAGCAGGCTCGCCGCCACGATCAGCGGCTGGGCGACGCTCGTGTCGCGGATGCGGTCGGCATCCCACTCGGTGCCGGCGGCGACGAGGTCGACACCCGCCTGCTCGGAGTACGCGGCGAGACGCTCGCGCGCCCCGTCGAGTTCGAGCCACGGCGTGAGGAACCCAGGGGTCTGCGACCCCTGCCCGGGGAAGACGGCGATGATCACGGTCCCATCCTGCCAAGGATCGAGCGCCGTCTTATGGAGGTATCGACACAGATATGCGGCGTGTCTTTGTGCGAGCCGTGCATCACCGGGGTGCGACGGGCCGGCGCCCCGCGGCTCCACGTCGCCGTGTGGCGTCGGTTCCGATCGACCCGAGAATGAGCGCGGTCTGCAGGATGAGGGCCTCGCGAGGGCCGGTGGCATCCCATCCGATCACCTCGGAGACGCGCTTGAGGCGGTACCGGACCGTGTTGGGGTGCACGTACAGCTCGCGAGCGGTCGCCTCGAGGGAGCGGCCGTTGTCGAGGTAGCTCCAGAGCGTCGCGACCAGATCGGTGCTGTGCGCTTGGAGGGGCCGGTAGACCCGATCCACCAGTGTCTGCTTCGCCACCGCGTCGCCGGCGAGAGCGCGCTCGGGCAGCAGGTCGTCGGCCTCCACCGGACGCGGCGCGTTGCGCCACGCGCGCGCGACGGCGAAGCCCGCGAGCGCCGCGCGGGCGCTCTGACCGGCGTCGACGAGGGCCGCGACCGGGGGGCCGAGCACCAGGTGCCCCGACCCGAACCCGGGTTCGAGCCGCTTGGCGATCTCGGTGAAGGGGAGCTCGGTCGTGTCGTCGCCACCCCGCGCGGGCAGCTCGGCTCGGCCAAGCACGAGCACGAGACGAGACCCCTGGACACCGATGAGCACGTCGACTCCGAGCTTGCGCGCCGTGCGGCGCACCTGATCGACGTCGAACTGCGGGGGAGTCGTCCCGACCAGGACGGCGACCTCTCCGTGCCCGTGCCACCCGAGGGCGGCGATGCGGCTGGGCAGCTCTTCGTCGGCCTCGCCCGTGAGGATCGAGTCGACCACGAGCGCCTCGAGACGCGCGTCCCAGAGGCCGCGTGCCTCCGCCGCGCGCGCATAGACGTCGGCGGCGGCGAACGCGACCTCGCGCGAGTACAGGAGCATCGCCTCGCGCACACTCTTGCTGCGCCCGGCGACGCGCTCCTCCATCACCTCGACGGTGACGCGGACGAGTTGCAGCGTCTGCGTCAGGCTCACGCTGCGCAGGAGTTCTCGAGGGGCCGCCGCGAAGATGTCCGACGCGATCGCCGGGGTCTGAGCGGGGTCCTCGACCCACTGCGTGAACGACGTGATGCCCGCCTGGGCGACGAGGCCGACGGCGGATCGTCGGGCCGGCGGCATCCCGGCGTACCAGGGGAGGGTCTCTTCGAGCCGCTGGATCGTGGCCGTCGCGAGGTCGCCGGAGATCCGGCGCAACCACACGAGGGTCTCTTCCTTGTCGCGTGCGACGCGATCGAGGCCGTCGCGCGAAATGCGGTCGGGACCGGCCCCGCCCGAGTGGGGGGAGCCGGTCCCGACCGTGGGTTCACTCACGTGATCAGGCCTCGCCGCCCGCGTTGCCGCTGGTGCCGGCGTTGACGTCGTGCAGGCGGTACTTCTCGATCGCCTGCGCGATGACCGCGCGGTCGACCTTGCCCTCGTCGGCGAGCCCCTGGAGCGCGCGGACCGCGAGCGAGGGGCCGTCGATCTTGAAGTAGCGACGAGCCGCGGCGCGCGTGTCCGAGAAGCCGAAGCCGTCGGCCCCGAGCGTCAGGTAGCGCTGCGGAACCCACTGGCGGATCTGGTCCTGGACCGCGTGCATCCAGTCGCTGACCGCGATGACCGGGCCCTCGGCATCCCGAAGCTTCTCGGTCACGTACGCCGTGCGCGGCTCGGCGTCGGGGTGCAGGAAGTTGTGCTCGTCGGCGGCGAGGCCGTCGCGGCGCAGCTCGGTCCACGAGGTGACCGACCACACGTCGGCGACGACGCCCCAGTCGTCCTTCAGCAGGCGCTGGGCCTCGAACGCCCACGGCACACCGACGCCCGAGGCGAGCAGCTGCGTGCGGGGGCCGTCGCCCTCGCCGGTCGAGATGCGGTGCATACCGCGGACGATGCCGTCGACATCCACGTTCTCGGGCTCGGCGGGCTGCACGTACGGCTCGTTGTACACCGTGATGTAGTACATGACGTTCGGGTCCGGGTGCTCGCCGCCGTACATGCGCTCGATACCGGAGCGGACGATGTGCGAGATCTCGTACCCGTAGGCCGGGTCGTACGACACGGTGGCGGGGTTGGTGGACGCCAGGAGCTGCGAGTGCCCGTCGGCGTGCTGCAGACCCTCACCCGTCAGCGTCGTGCGACCGGCGGTCGCGCCGATGATGAAGCCGCGCGCCATCTGGTCGCCCGCCGCCCACTGCGCGTCGCCCGTGCGCTGGAACCCGAACATCGAGTAGAAGACGTAGACCGGGATCAGCGGTTCGCCGTGCGTCGCGTACGACGTGCCGGCCGCGGTGAACGCCGCGAGGGCACCCGCCTCGTTGATGCCGACGTGGATGATCTGGCCCTGCGGGCTCTCCTTGTACGCGAGCAGGAGCTCGCGGTCGACCGAGGTGTAGTGCTGGCCCTTGGGGTTGTAGATCTTCGCCGTGGGGAAGTACGCGTCCATACCGAACGTGCGCGCCTCGTCGGGGATGATCGGGACGATGCGGTGACCGAAGTCCTTGACCCGCAGCAGGTCCTTGAGCAGGCGGACGAACGCCATGGTCGTGGCGATCTCCTGCGTGCCCGAGCCCTTCTTGGGCAGCGCGTACGCCGAGTCTCCCGGGAGTTCCAGGCCCACGTGCGTGCTGCGACGCTCGGGCAGGAAGCCACCGAGCGAACGACGACGCTCGAGCATGTATTTGATGGTCTCGTCGTTCTCGCCGGGGTTGTAGTACGGCGGCTGGTACGGGTTCTCGTCGAGCTGTGCGTCGGTGACCGGGATGTCCATCGCGTCGCGGAAGGCCTTGAGGTCGTCCAGCGTCAGCTTCTTCATCTGGTGGGTCGCGTTGCGGCCCTCGAAGTGCGGGCCGAGGCCGTAGCCCTTGATCGTCTTCGCGAGGATGACGGTCGGCTGGCCCTTGTGCTCCTTGGCCGCCTTGAACGCCGCGAACACCTTGCGGTAGTCGTGGCCACCGCGCTTCAGGCCCCAGATCTGCTCGTCGGTGTAGTCCTTGACGAGCTCGAGGGCCCGGGGGTCGCGACCGAAGAAGTTCTCGCGCACGTAGGCGCCGTTCTCGGCCTTGTAGGTCTGGTAGTCGCCGTCGGGCGTCGTGTTCATGAGGTTGAGCAGCGCGCCCTCGGTGTCGCGGGCGAGCAGGTCGTCCCACTCGCGGCCCCAGACGACCTTGATGACGTTCCAGCCGGCACCACGGAAGAAGCTCTCGAGCTCCTGGATGATCTTGCCGTTACCGCGGACGGGGCCGTCGAGACGCTGCAGGTTGCAGTTGACGATGAACGTGAGGTTGTCGAGACCCTCGTTCGCCGCGACCTGCAGCTGTCCGCGGCTCTCGACCTCGTCCATCTCGCCGTCGCCCAGGTAGGCCCAGACGTGCGAGTCCGAGACATCCTTGATGCCGCGGTTCGAGAGGTACTTGTTCGACATCGCCTGGTAGATGGCGTTGATCGGACCGAGACCCATCGACACGGTCGGGAACTGCCAGAACTCCGGCATGAGACGCGGGTGCGGGTACGAGGGGATGCCGTTCGGTGCCTGCGACTTCTCCTGGCGGAAACCGTCGAGCTGGGCTTCGGTGAGACGGCCCTCGAGGTAGGCGCGGGCGTACGCGCCGGGGGAGGCGTGGCCCTGGATGAAGATCTGGTCGCCGCCGGAGGGGTCGTCGAGACCGCGGAAGAAGTGGTTGAAGCCCACCTCGTACAGAGCGGCCGACGAGGCGTAGGTCGAGATGTGGCCTCCGACGCCGATACCGGGACGCTGCGCGCGGTGCACGGTCACCGCGGCGTTCCAACGGATCCACTTGCGGTAGCGACGCTCGAGCTCTTCGTCACCGGGGAACTCCGGCTCGTTCTGCTGCGAGATGGTGTTGATGTAGTCGGTGGTGGGAACCATCGGCACGTTGAGGTGCAGTTCCTTGGAGCCCTTCAGCAGGCTCAGCATGATCTCGCGAGCGCGAGCCGGCCCCTTCGCCTGAACGAGCTGTCGCAGGGATTCCTGCCACTCCCCGGTCTCTTCGGGGTCGCTGTCCTGCGGCCCTTGCGAATACGGATCCTGGTCGTGAACAGTCACGGAAGACCTTTCGTCGTCTGGCAGGTCATGCCAGAGAATCGCCATACAAGTGCGGCAACCCTTGTTCGCTCCGCACAATCAACCATCGTCCAGCCTAGCGAGTCGCGGCCCAGCCGGATGCGCACGGTTCCGCTGCGCCCGCGCGGGGTCACGTGGATGGTTCGCCATCGAGGCATCCGAACGTCACGGACGGGTGAAGACGAGGGTCAATTCCGCAGAAACGCTCGGAGGTAGCGGAACCGAGAAGCATGTTTACATGCCACTTCTCGAGCGGTGCGCACTCCGTTCACCCGATCCCTCTCGCCGTCGCCGGGCTGCCACGGTGAGTCGTCCACTTCTAGCGTGACGCCGGTGAACCGATCTCTCCCCGCCCTCGACCGCCGTCGATTCCTCGCCACCGCGGGTTCCGGCGCCGCTCTCGCGGCTGCCGGTGTCGTGACCGCGCCGACGAGCGGAGCGGCTCACGCGCAAACCTCGACCGGCGCCGTCGATGTGATCACGGTCGACGGGGCGATCCCGGGGATCCCGTATCGCACACGCACGTCGATCCTGGATGTGGCGGAGTACGCCCGTCGCGCACAGGTGAACAGCGCGGCGTTCACGAACGCGTGGACCCGCGCCCTGCAGCGTCTGGCTGAGGTGCCGGCTCCGGCCAATTCTCCCGCGTCCGGCAACAGCGTGAACTGGCGCCCGAATTCGGGGGTGGTGATCCGCGTCGACCCGGGGTTCTACGCGATCGATCAGTGGTCGATGGCCACGCGACCCGCCGACCTCGGACTCCCGGGATCCGAGAGCGAAGGCCACCAGTACGGCGAGTGGTCGGTGCGCATCACGATCGAGGCGGAGGGGGTGGTGCTCGTGGCGAAAGATCATCAGGGGACGAGTGTCGGGAGCCCCGTCGTCTACCTGGGCAACCCGGACTCTCCGGGTGGCAGCAGAGATCTTCTGAAGCGGGTCACGCTTCGGGGCCTCACGGTGCAGAGCGACGGTGATTCCCTGCAGGGCGGATACGTCGCCGACCGGATCGGGATGCTGGTTCACCAGAGCCAGGAGATCCGCCTCGAACAGGTCTCCGTCTTCGGCTTCGCACGTGAAGGCATCCGCCTCGAGGGGGTCATGGACTCGACGATCGATGCGGCGGTGGTCGGGTGGTGCGGACGCCCTTCCCGACTGGCGACGGCACCCGACCCCCTGCCGTTCGGCCTGTCGCTGACGAGTACCCGCGACTCGTCCGGAGCGATCCTGGAGAACTGCAACGCCGTTCGCGTGATCGACAGTCACCTGGAGTTCTGCGAGCAGGAACTGTACCTCGACCGCGGAACCCGGCATGTCGAGTTCATCGGGTGCAAGTTCGAGCACGGCTGGGGAACCACCTCCGCGCAGTCGCCCATCTCGATCGGTTCGCCGGCGAACACCCGGTCGGCACACGACCGCGTGCTCGAGATCGGGTTCACCTCGTGCATGTTCGTGCAGAACACCTACGTGAACGCCGGGTCTCATCCGAGCCACATCGTGGTCGGCGAGGTCACCTACGGCGGAGGCGAAGCGGCCGCCGCGAAGACAGCCATCACCTTCAGCGGATGCCACTTCTCGGTGCCCGACGGGGGCGGCGAGCGCTGGTTCACCGGTGGCGACACCACTTTCGTCGGTTGCGACTTCGCCGGGTGCGGAAACGCCGAGGGCGAACCGCCGTGCTTCGACCTGGGCAACGACGTCACCTTCGACGACTGCCGTTTCGCGGCCGTGGCCGAGCTGCACGACGGCGTCACCGGTAGTCGTCGGGCCGGTGAGCCCGGGGCGGCGGTACCCGGTTCACGGGCCGACCTCTTCCGCTTCCGGGGCGGCGCCTCCCGCGTGATCAACCCGGTCATCTACTTCCCGCCCCCGACCGAGGGTGTCCACACGTCGCCCGGGTCCGTGGCCACGCTCGCCGGCGGTGCCGGGGACGCCAACCGCATCGCCGGTTGGCATCCGGCCTTCTACGGACTGCCCGGGGATGGAAGCGGCAGACCGGGGCCGATCGCCGCCGTGCGATACGAGGAGACGGGGCGGACGCAATTGGGCTCGTCTCTCGTCTGGGAGGCGATGAGCGGCGCGTCGACCCCGGTTCTCGAGCCCGATGCACAGGGTCGCGTCTCGGTCTGCGGGCGGGAGCAGATCCGCGTGCAAGGCGGGCGAACGTACAGAGGCTTCACCGACGCCTACGCCGGGCAGGTGGTTCGCGTCGTTGCGGACGGCGAACCCATCACGTTCGTGGGAGGGTCCCTCGTCCTGAAAGGCACCCAGACGCTCCGCGCGGGCATCGCCGACATGACGTCCTTCGTGTTCTACACCTACGGCTCGGGATCCGCATGGTTCCAACTCTGACCGTCCGTGCGCGAACGGGCCCGGTGAAGCCCACGATCGGGCGGCGGCTCGACCCCCGCTCGAACAGCCTGAACGCGGTGCGCCTGGTCCTTGCGCTCCTCGTGTTGGTGGCGCACGGCGAGGAGCTCGGCGGCTACGGCCGGCACCTCCAGCCGATCGGGCCCTGGGCGGTCGCCGGGTTCTTCTGCATCTCGGGTTACCTCATCGCCCTGAGCCGGCGACGAGCGCGAGGGGGCGGCGACTTCTTCCTGCGACGGATCGTGCGCATCTATCCCGCGTTCTTCGTGGTCCTTGTCGTCGTCGCGTTCGTGGTCGCACCCTTCGCGTCGGTCGTTCTGAACGCGGGTCCGTGGCGCATCGACGCCGCGGCACTGTACGTCGCCCGAAACGCCGGGCTGTGGATCGTGCAGCCCGCACTCCGCGACATGCTGGTGCAGCTTCCCTACCCGGGGGTATGGAACGGCTCGCTGTGGACACTCGCGTACGAGTTCGCCTGTTACGTGGTGACGGGTCTCATCGGGTTCCTCGCCGCGACCTGGGGCCTGCGGACGACGATCGCCCTGTGGGTGGGAAGCACCGCCGTTGCCGTGCTCGCCGGCGTGGGCGTCGTGAATCTTCCGCACACGCTGGCCACGTTCGCCACGCTGCTCGCCTTCTACCTCTCCGGGACGCTACTCGTCGTCTGGCAGGATCGTGTGCCCCTTCGCCCTGCTCTGATGATCGGTGCGGCTGCTGTGGTCGCGGCCGTGGCCATCACGGGCGCTCCGCAAGCCGTGGCCGGCCCGGCGATGGCCTACCTCATGATCGCGGCGGGAATCCTGCTTCCCCTGCGTCGAATAGGGGCGCGCAACGACATCTCCTACGGGATCTACATCTATGCGTTCCCCGTTCAACAGCTTCTCGCGTTGGCCCTGGCCGATCGAGGCGTGCCTTTCATCGTTCCCCTCGCACTCGCCATGGCGCTCACGATCCCGCTCGCGTGGGCGAGCTGGCTCTTCGTGGAACGACCGGCGATCCGCGCCCACCGTCGATGGGCGTCGAGGCGCCGGGAGGCGGGCGTAGCCTGAGCGCGTGACCTCCAGCGCATCCGCGGGCTTCCGGACCCGCCCCGAGCATCGCTGGCCGGTGCTCATCGCTCTCGCCGTCGGAACCGGCCTGTACGCGGTCCTCCCGAGCGATGCCTCGGGCGCGCTGCGCTATGTCGTCGTGGTCGCAGGTGTCCTCTGCGCGATCCCGATGATCGTGACCAATCCGGCACGCCTGACCCGCGAGACCCGCATCGGGCGCGGTTTCGCCCTGGCATTCACCGTGGTGCTCCTGAGCGCCAACCAGGTCGCCTTCTTCCTCCTCGTCCACCAGCTGCTGCAGGGCGAGGGGAGCGGCGCGACGACCCTCTTGGGCGCGGCGCAGGTCTGGGCGATCAATGTCATCGGCTACGCCGTCGTGTACTGGGAGATGGATCGCGGCGGTCCGATCGCTCGCCGCCGGGATGCCCGCGCTGAGCTTCCTCCCGCCGACTTCCAGTTCCCGCAGGACTCCGACCGCGACGCGGTCAGCGAGGTGGCGCGGCGCTCGTCCGACGTCGAAGACTGGGCGCCGGGGTACGTCGACTACCTCTATTTCTCGGCATCCAACGCGATGGCCTTCAGCCCGACCGACGTCATGCCCCTGAGCACGCGCGCCAAGATGTTCATGATGGTGCAGGCGATCTCGGGGTTCGTGCTTCTCGCGCTCGTGATCGCGCGGAGCGTGAACATCCTGAGTTGACGGTGGTGGGCCCTGCCGGGATCGAACCGACGACATCCACGGTGTAAACGTGGCGCTCTACCAGCTGAGCTAAAGGCCCGGGATGCCACGAGTCTAGCGGGCGGGCGAGGCCGGGCCCTCCTCGAGCGCGCGAGCGCAGAGATCGACGAGGAACGTGTACACCGCGCGACTCGGATCGGCGACGAGTTCGTGCACGCCGTCGACCGGCGCGGTCACGCGCTTCCATCCGCGCCCCGGGATGACGGCGTCGAAGCGCTCGCTGCCCGCTCCCTGGAGGAGCACGTCGGCCCATCCGCCTGTCGACGAGTCGACGGCCGCCTCGAGGTCCCGCGTCGACACCGTCATCGGTTCGGCGTCGTCGATCGGCCAGAACGGCTCGAGTCCGATCCACGCGGCAACGAAAGCGGGGACGTGCTCCGGAACGACCAGAGCGATGTGGCGGCGTTCCGGATCGGCGATCGCGGCACCCCCGTTCAGCTCGCCGATCGAGGGGTCGTGCGCGATCACGACGCCGCGCGGTCCGGCGAAAGCCACGAGAACGGCGGCTCGGCCTCCGCGCCGAACCCGGGCGACGAGGAGAGGCTGACGCGCGCCGAGGGCCGAGGCGACAGCCGTGCCCGTCGGGGTGAGCGCCGCGCCCTCGTCGATGAAACCGGCCGCGAGCAGCTCGGTTGTGGCATCCGTCGTTCTGACCCGACGGGGAAGAATCGCGGATGCCAAGCCCCGGCGCGAGCGTGACGCACCCGCGCGCAGCGCGGTCAGAGCCGCCGCCGAGACCACCGGCGCGGTCGTGGCGAAGGGCGGGGGAGCGAACGCGCTGAGAGCCTCGAGCGGGAAGCCGACACGCGTCGACGCGTCGGCATCCGCGGGAGCGGCACCCACCGATCGCGCCGCCGCCTCGACCTCGCCGGCATCGGCGGTGAGACGCAGCTGCGCGGCGATCCACGAGAAGACCGGGCCCACTGCTCCGAGCTGAGCGGGGGTGGCGCTGGCGGACAGGTGCACGTGGTGCGTCCCCGTCGCCCACACCGTCTTCGTCACGACGACGTCGGTCGCTCCCGCCGGGTAGACGAAGGTGATGCATCGCGCGCGGGCGAGGGTGGCATCCGGATTCTCGTCCCACAGGTCGACGCCCACCACCCGGGCTCCGGGATGCTGCTGGCTCGAGGCGAGGATCGCGGCCGCGGACGCGTCGGTGAGCGGCGCGGTGCTCTCCACCGCGGTGAGGACGAGGTTGGGCTGGAAACCGTCCTGCCGATCGCGGAGGGTGAGCACGAGTTCGGCGCCGTCGTACTCCGAGGCGACGAAGCTGTCGGGATATCTCACGATGGCGTGCGGCGTCTGCACCTCGTGCACCTGGGGAGCACGTCGGTCGGCGGTCGAGAACTTCACGCGCGGCCGCCTTTCGTCGTCGGGTCGCCGCGCAGGGTGAGGTACCACGCGGGGAGAAGGAAGCGGGGGAGCCAGAACGCCCCGACGATCGCCACGACGAGCAGGATCGCCGCGACCGCGAGCAGGACGAAGAACACCTCTCGCGAGTACGACTCCACGAGCAGGGCCACGGATGCCACGGCGAACGCCGCACCCAACCACAGCCAGGCGAATCCGATCGTGCTGCCGAATCCGCGGCGCGCGCGGATCCACCCCTTCCATCGACCGGTGTAGGCGACGACGCCGAGAACGAGGAACACGACCCCGAGGAGAAGCCCGACGGTCACAGGACGTTCCCCGGCTGCGCCCCGACCGGCCCCGGCGCCATGATCTCGACGTTCTCTTGACGGACGTCATCCATCACGTCCTGCGCGACCGCTTGACCGCCCATGCCACCCAGGACGCCGCCGATCACACCGCCGATGATCCCGCCGATGATGGTTCCCGGGCCGGGGAAGATCGATCCGATGCTCGCACCGAGGAGAGCGCCGCCCCAGCCGCCACCGGCTCCACCCGCGACAGACGCGCTGCCGATCACGACGGTGTCGACGACGGCCTCTTCCTGCCGCTGATCCTCCGACCAGTCCGGGTGCCGCGTGAGGGTGTCGTTGTAGCTCTCGCCGTAGACACCCCAGTACGTGAGTCCGGCGCCGAGCAGCCCCAGCGCCTTACCGGCGCGGCCGGCCCACTCCGGCGGCGTGCCCACCTTGTCGGGAGCGAACTGCGGCTGACCCTGCCAGCCCGGGAGGCCCGAGACGCGGGGAGGGGCGTCGGGCAGCAGATTGCTCTCGAGCATCAGGATGCCGGAGGGGCTGCGCACCCACACCTGCCCATCGATCATGGTGCGCGGCCACGTCGGGTTGATCTGGCCCGCGGTGAGCGTGATCTCGTCGGGCAGGAGGGCTCCGGGACCCGGGACCATGAGCGTGCCGCGGTACCGCTGGAGGAGCTCGGCGGCGAGACCCTGCGTGCCCGAGCCGATGTTGCCGTTGACGATCTCGAGGCCGTCGTTCATCGACCACGAGGCTGACGTCCGAAGAGCGCGCAGCGCTCGCGCGCACTCCTGGTCGGCCGCGACCACGTCGCCCTCGAAAACCGATCGCCTCTGCGCGACGTCCCACACCGTGGGGGCGCTCGGGTCACGGTCGTCCATCGGCAGGTCGAGCTGCTCGTCGACGGTGGCGAGGTCGGCCACCAGGGCGGCGCGCCGCGCCTCGAGCGACGTCAGGGTGTCGGCGTAGGTCCGCAGAGCCGAGACGGCAGCCGTGAGAGCGGTCTCGAGGTCGTCGACGGTCGGCGGCACAGGCGCCATCGCGCCGTACGCCGTCTGCGCTTCGGGAGCGTGATAGACCGCGCTCAGACCGCCCCAGGTGGTCGTGATGTCGGTCGAGGCGTCGTCGAGTCCGTCCAATGCCGCGGCGAGGGTGTCGGCGGCCGCCGATACCGCTGCCGAGCTGGGCACCGCGACGAGCGGTCCGGTTCCGGTGAAGGGCGTGCTCACGGCTGCACACCGCTCATCGTCGACTGCGTCTGCGCCGCCATGTCGTAGTCAGCCTGCTCGTAGAACGAGATCACGCTCTCGGTCGTCTCGGTGACCGTGCTGACGTGCCGTCGGAGAGCGGCGAGGCGGATCAGGAACGGGTCGGCGGCGACCTCGCTGAGCGCGGTCGAGGTCTCACCGTCGCCGACAGCCGTCTGGACTGCGTCGAAGGCGTTCGCGGTCGCGGTCACGACATCGTCGATGGCCTGGGCGTGTTCGTCGGTTGCACGGCAGACGGCGCGCGCCTGTACGGGATCGATGCTCCATGTCACGGTGATGGCATCCCTTCATCCGGGGGGTCCGTACGTTCCAGGCTACCCAGGGCGCTCGCGTGTCCGACCCTCGCGGTAGCGTGGACACCGTGAACGCCGACCCCGCCGACCAGCGCAAACTGCTCGATCTCGCCGACCTCGATGCCCGTATCCGGCACGATGAGCGTGTCGCGGGCAACCCGCCGCAAGCGGCGGAGGTGCGCGACCTGCTCGCCCAGCGCGCCACGCTGACCCAGGAACTGTCGAGTCGAGCCAACGCCCGCGACGACCTGACGGCTGAGATCGCGCGTCTCGAGTCCGACGTCAAGGTGGTCGACGCCCGGATCGCGCGCGACACCGAGCGACTGGCCGCCTCATCGAACCCGAAGCAGGCGCAGGGCTTCGAGAGCGAGCTCGCCGCTCTCGCGCGTCGCAAGAGCGATCTCGAAGACCTCGAGATCGAACTCATGGAGCGGCTCGAGAACGCGGATGCCGCCGTTGCCGAGCAAGAGGCTCTGATCGCCGAGACCAACGCCCGCGGTGCAGAGCTGAGCGCCGAAGCCAAGCGCGTGGTCGCCGAGGCCACCGAGCGCCTCGAGGGCGCCCGCCGCGACCGCGAGGCCGTGGCCGGCTCCGTGCCGACGGATCTGGTCGCGCTGTACGAGCGCCTGGCCGCGCGCGGAAACGGTGCCGGTCTCCTCCGGGCCGGTGCGTGCGAAGCGTGTCGCATGGTTCTGCCCCCGAGCGATCTGGCGTCGGTCCGCCGCGCGCAGACCGACGAGGTCGTCTTCTGCCCCGAGTGCGGGGCGATCCTCGTGCGCACCGAAGAATCGCGGTGAACCGCCCTGGCGTCCGCGGCCTCTGACGCGGTCGTCGTCGGACGGACGGCATCCGGTGATGTCGCCCTGATCGATCTGGATGCCACGGGCACCGCGACCTCCACCGTCACCGTCCGGGCGTCCGACGTCACCCGTGCGATCCACGACCGCGAGACGACCGGGCCGGTCCGCTGGATCTGGAGCGACACGCGTACGTGGTACCCCGGTCTGCTCGCCGCGGGCGTTCGCGTGGGGCGAGCCTGGGACCTCCGCCTCGTGCACGCGCTCCTCCGCGATGCAGCAGCCGTCACCGACGACCACGGTCTGCGTGCCGCTCGCACCTGGGACGCGATCGCAGCCGACACCGTCGCCGCCGACACGCTGTTCGACCTCGCCGACAGGGCATCCGGCCCTCCCGACACCGCAGACGCGGCGCTCGAGGAGTATCGCCGTCAGCGCGCCGCCATCGACGGTGCCTCGAGGCCCGATGCACTGCGCCTTCTGTGCGCGGCCGAGTCGGCGGGCGCACTTCTCGCGGTCGAGTTGCACGCGACGGGCCTTCCGTGGAGCGTCGAGGCGCACGGCATCCTGCTGGCACGCGAGCTGGGGGAGCGGCGCGGCCGGGCTCTCCCCACCCGCATCGAGGAGTCCGCGGCACGCGTGCGCGCGGCTCTCGGCGACCCGTCGGCGTCGCTCGACTCGCAACCACGTCTGTTGAGGTCGCTTCATCGCGCCGGTCTCTTCGTCGAGTCGACGAGCAAGTGGGAGCTGTCCGAACACGACCATCCGGTGGTGGCACCCCTCCTGGCCTACAAGAAGCTGATGCGCCTGTACACCGCGAACGGGTGGGCGTGGATGTCGGAGTGGGTTCACGACGGACGGTTCCGGCCCGTGTACGTCCCGGCGGGGGTCGTCACCGGCCGCTGGGCGTCATCCGGCGGGGGAGCGCTGCAAATTCCCCGGGCGCTCCGTGTCGCGGTCCGCGCCGACCCGGGGTGGACGCTCGTCACGGCCGACGTGGCGCAGCTGGAACCCCGCGTCCTGGCGGCGATGGCGCGCGACACCGCTCTCGCCGACGCCGCGCGCGGCCGCGATCTCTACGCGGGTGTCGTCGAGGCCGGTGCGGTCGCCACGCGCGCCGAGGCGAAGATCGCGATGCTCGGGGCGATGTACGGCGCGACGACCGGGGAGAGCGGCCGTCTCCTTCCCCGTCTGCGGCGCACGTTTCCCCGGGCCATGGCGCTCGTCGACCACGCGGCGCGTGTCGGCGAAGAGGGCGGTGTCGTGTCGACGTGGCTCGGCCGTACCTCGCCCGGCCCCGGCGAGGCGTGGCGCGCGGTGCAGTCGCGCGCCGGCGACGCCGAGGCATCCGGGATCGACGAGACCCGCGCCCGCCGCTCCGCGCGCGATCGGGGGCGCTTCACGCGCAACTTCGTGGTGCAGGGAACGGCCGCTGAATGGGCTCTCGCCTGGCTCGCCGACCTGCGCGGGCGCCTCGCGGCCTTCGAACCCGTGGATGCCGCGGACGGCGCGCCCCGCTCCGGCCCGGTGTTCGAGCGCCGCCCGCACCTGGCGTTCTACCTGCACGACGAGATCATCGTGCACACGCCGGTCGTTCACGCCGAAGCCGTCGCCGCGGCCGTCCGGGATTCCGCGGCGACCGCTCAACGCCTTCTCTTCGGATCGTTCCCCCTGGACTTCCCGCTCGACCTCAGAATCGGCGAGACGGCGGAGAAGGGTTAGACGGCCCGCGTACACTCGAGGGTGCGAATGGGTCGGCTGGACGGTCGCGTCACGGGTTCGCCCGTGCCGAGGAACGTCCGGGCTCCACAGGGCAGGACGGTGGGTAACGCCCACCCGGAGCAATCCGCGAGACAGTGCCACAGAGAGCAGACCGCCCGCGCTTCACGGCGCGGGTAAGGGTGAAAGGGTGGTGTAAGAGACCACCGGGGTCGTGGTGACACGACCCGCACGGTAAACCTCGTCCGGAGCAAGGCCAGACAGGGGATGTTGACGCGGCTCGCCGAGTCCCCGGGTAGGCCGCTGGAGCGGCACGGCAACGTGTCGCCGAGAGAGATGACCGTCCACGGGGCGTTTCGCCCCCGGACAGAACCCGGCGTACAGGCCGGCCCATTCGCTTCACGTCACTCGACCACGCGAGTTCGCGCCGCGAGGACGGGCCTGCACGCCGGTTCGGCGAATGCGCCGGTCAGTCGCAGAGCGTCGCCTGAGCAGCCTGGGCGACGATGACGCCGTCACCCGGCTGAGCGGAGAGGCCCGCGGGAACGACGAGGATGACCTGGTCCGCGGGCGTTCCGGCCTCGAGCTGCTCGCACGTGCTCTCGCCGAGCGAGACCAACTGATCGTCCGTCGCCGAAGCGAGGTCGCCGAGCTTGCTGCGCACCTCGGTGAGGTAGGCGGCATCCTCCGACGAGGCCGGAGCCGCGGTGTCTTCCGGCTCGACGACGACGGTCGTGTCGCCCGACGAGAAGGTCCCGGTCTGTCCGGGCGTGACGGTGATGTTCTCCTCGGTCGTTTCGCTGGTGCATCCGGCGAGGAGCACAGCGGCGGTGGCGAGGACGAGGACAGCGGGGAGACGTTTCATGGCTCCACCATAGGAAAGCCGAAACGCGTCCGTCAGAAAGACGGCCTCACTTGACAGCGGGCAGCGCCTCGGGCACAGGGACGGCCAGCGAGGCTGCGCCGATGATCCCCGCGTTGTTGCGATGCTTCGCGGGGACGATGGGGGCACGCAGCTTCAGCAGGGGCAGGAACTGCTCGGAGTGCTTCGAGACCCCGCCGCCCACGACGATCAGGTCGGGGCTGAAGAGGAACTCCACGTAGTCGTAGTACCACTGCAGGCGCTTCGCCCATTTCTCCCACGAGAGTTCCTCGCGCTCCATCGCGGAGTAGGCGGCGTAACCCTCGGCGTCCCGCTTGTGGCCGCTGCGCTGCAGATGGCCGAGCTCGCTGTTGGGGACGAGCACGCCGTCGTAGATCAGCGCCGAACCAATGCCGGTGCCGAGCGTCGTCAGGATGACGAGACCGTCGATGCCCTTCGCGGCGCCGTATCGCACCTCCGCGACACCGGCGACATCGGCGTCGTTGGCGAAGTGGATGTCGCGCGACAGACCGTGCTCGAAGAACTTCTCCGCCTCGAAGCCGATCCACGACTTCGACACGTTGGCTGCCGAGAGGGTTCGTCCGCCCTTCACGATAGCGGGGAAGGCCACGCCGAGCGGCAGGTCTGCCGGCGCTTCGAGGGTCTCGAGCACCTCCTTGACGGCGGCGAGCACGTCGGCGGGCTCCGCGCCGACGGGGGTCGCGACCTTGATGCGATCGCTGACCAACTCCCCGGCATCCAGATCGACGATCCCCGCTTTGATTCCGGTTCCGCCGATGTCCACTCCGACCGCGCGCGACGCATTCGTTGCCATGCCCTCCAGCCTATCCAGCCGAGCGGCCTGGATCAGTAGGATCGACAGAGGCCCGGCGGACAGCCGCCGCAGACGCTTGACCCACGCGAGGAGCGATCGTGAGCGACGAGAACACGAAGTACTGGTACAACCTGGAAACCCACGAGGTCGAGCAGGGTTACGCGTCGCCCGCGATCGACCGTGCCGGTCCCTTCGACACGGCCGAAGAGGCCGCTCGCGCCCCCGAGATCCTGCGTGAGCGGTCGCGGCAGTGGGCAGAAGACGACGCCCGCGAGGACCGCTGAGCCGTCGACGGATCAACCGCTGACCGCACCGCACCGTACTGAGAACGAGGGATGACGATGGACAAGCAGCGCGATTTCGTTCTGCGCACGATCGAAGAACGCGGCGTCAAGTTCGTACGCCTGTGGTTCACCGACGTCGTGGGCACGCTCAAGTCGGTGGCGATCGCGCCGGCCGAGGTCGAGGGAGCCTTTACGGAGGGCCTCGGATTCGACGGCTCGGCCATCGAGGGTCTCACGCGTTCGTACGAGTCGGACCTGCTCGCCCACCCCGACCCGACGACCTTCCAGATCCTGCCGTGGCGCGGCGAGATCGACCCCACGGCGCGCATGTTCTGCGACATCACGACGCCCGACGGCCAGCCCGCCGTGGCCGACCCGCGCCACGTGCTCAAGCGCACGCTCGCCAAGGCCGCCGACGCCGGGTTCACGTTCTACACGCACCCCGAGATCGAGTTCTACCTCCTCAAGTCGTCCCAGCTGGGCGCCGACGGACGCCCCGAGCCCGTCGACTCGGCCGGCTACTTCGACAACGTCCCCGGCGGCACGGCTCACGACTTCCGCCGTCGCTCGGTGCGCATGCTCGAAGACCTCGGCATCTCCGTCGAGTTCAGCCACCACGAGGGCGGCCCCGGCCAGAACGAGATCGACCTGCGCTACGCAGACGCGCTCACGACCGCCGACAACATCATGACCTTCCGCACGGTCGTGAAGGAGGTCGCGATCGAGCAGGGCGTGTACGCCACCTTCATGCCGAAGCCCATCAGCGGCCAGCCCGGAAGCGGCATGCACACGCACCTGTCGCTCTTCGAGGGCGACATGAACGCGTTCTACGAGGAGGGCGCGCAGTACCAGCTGTCGAAGGTCGGCCGTCACTTCATCGCGGGTCTGCTGCGCCACGCGAACGAGATCTCGGCCGTCACCAACCAGTTCGTCAACTCGTACAAGCGCCTGTGGGGCGGCGACGAGGCGCCCAGCTTCATCTGCTGGGGCCACAACAACCGCTCGGCGCTGGTACGCGTGCCGCTGTACAAGCCGAACAAGGGTCAGTCGACGCGGGTGGAGTACCGCGCGCTCGACTCCGCCGCGAACCCGTACCTGTCTTACGCGCTCATGCTCGCGGCCGGACTCAAGGGCATCGAAGAGGAGTACGAGCTCCCCGCCGAGGCCGAAGACAACGTGTGGTCGCTGAGCGACGCCGAGCGTCGCGCGCTCGGATACGCGCCGCTCCCCGCGAGCCTCGACCACGCCCTCGAGTACCTCGAGGAGTCGGAGCTCGTCGCCGAGACGCTGGGCGAGACGGTCTTCAAGTATGTGCTGCTCAACAAGCGTCGCGAATGGCAGCAGTACCGCGCCCAGGTGACGCCGTTCGAGCTCGCGAGCAACCTCGAGGCACTCTGACACCGCCCGACAGGACACCGATGATGTCGGGCGATCGATCGACGGCGCTCACAGCCCTGGCGCGCATCGGCTTCTCGCGACTCGCCGAGGCCGATGCGCTCCTGGGCGAGCTCGACGAGATTGTCGGCGTCGAGCGGACGGATGCCACGGCCCTGGCGCAGCGCGTCGCGGACCCCGATCGCGCCCTGTCGGCGATCGTGCAGATCGCTCGACGGAACGCGGACGCCGTGCGCACCTGCGCCACAGACGCCGGAGCGTGGCGGGCCTTCTGGGACATCGTCGGCGCCTCGGACGGGTTCGCGGAGTTCTACCTCCGTCATCCGGAGGAACTCGTGCACCTCGCCGGCGCCGGTCTGACCATCCCCGACGAGCAGGAGATGCGTGCCGACCTCCTGGCATCCGTCGGCGACGACAACGGCTTCGCGGCGGATTCTTCGGATGCCGCGTGGGTGGCGTTGCGAGTGCGCTATCGGCGCATCCTGGCCCGGATCGCCGCTTACGACCTCGGGCAGGACGACCCGGCCGCCGCGATCGACATGGTCTCGGCATCCCTCGCCGACCTGGCCGGAGCGGCGCTCGAGGCTTCGCTGAGCGTCGCTCGTGCGCGTGTGGCCGGGACCGGACCGGCGGCGTTTCCGCGCGCCCAGGTCGAGGCGACGCAGTTCGCGATCATCGCGATGGGCAAGACCGGAGCGCGAGAGCTCAACTACGTCAGCGACGTCGATGTGATCTTCGTCGGCGGGTCGGCCGACGAAGAGGTCGTGTCCGAGGCGCGGGCGATCGACATCGGGACGCGTCTGGCCGTGCAGACGATGCGCGGCATCTCGGGGCCCGAGATCGAGCCGCCGCTGTGGGAGGTCGATCCGAACCTCCGCCCCGAAGGGAAGCAGGGAGCGCTCGTTCGCAGCCTCGGCTCGCACCGGCAGTACTACGACCGGTGGGCGAAGAGCTGGGAGTTCCAGGCGCTCTTGAAGGCGCGCGCGATCGCGGGCGACGCGCAGCTCGGCGCCGACTACGTCTCGGCGATGCAGCCTCTCGTATGGCATAGCGCCGCGCGTGAGAACTTCGTCGAGGGCGTGCAGCGCATGCGCGAGCGCGTGACCGACCACATTCCGGCGAGCGAGATCAACCGTCAGCTGAAGCTCGGGCCCGGCGGCATCCGTGATGTCGAGTTCACGGTGCAGTTGCTCCAGCTCGTGCACGGGCTCACCGACCAGCGGATCCGTCAGCGCGGCACGCTCGAAGCGTTGGACGCTCTCGTCGCCGAGGGGTACATCGGGCGTTCCGAGGCTGAGGCATTCGCGCGCGACTACCGCCTGCTGCGTCTGCTCGAGCATCGCCTGCAGTTACGGGGCCTGCGCAGGACGGCGCTCCTCCCCGAGAAGCCCGACGATCTCCGCGTCCTCGCGCGGGCGACGCGACTGGCGGATTCCGCCGAGGGTGTTCAGGCCGCGTGGGAGGCCATCAAACGCGAGGTGCGCGACATCCACGTGCGCCTGTTCTACCGTCCGCTGCTCTCCGCCGTGGCGGCACTGCCGGAGGGGGAGCGAACCCTCTCGACCGAGCAGGCGCGCGATCGCCTCGCCGCGATCGGATTCCGCGATCCCGCCGGCGCCCTGCGGCACATCGCGGCGCTGACCTCCGGGTTGAGCCGCAAGGCCACGATCCAGCGGCACCTCATGCCGGTGATGATCCGCTGGTTCGCCGATGGCGTCGACCCCGACTACGGGCTCCTGGTCTTCCGGCGCATCAGCGAGCGGCTGGGCAACACGCCCTGGTTCCTCCGTGTGCTGCGCGACTCCGCCGGTGCGGCGGAGAGCCTGACGCGTGTCCTGTCGGGTTCGCGATACATCGGCGAGCTGATGGAGTGGATCCCCGAAGCGGTGGCATGGCTCGACGACGATGCCCTGCTCCGTCCGCGCTCGGGCAAGGCCCTCGAAGACGAGGCGCGTGCCATCCAGACACGATGGCAGAACATCGACGACGCCATGCGGTCGGTGCGCGCGCTTCGTCGTCGCGAGATGCTCCGTGTCGCGATGGCGGCCGTGCTCGAGGTGGTGTCGCTGGAGGAGCTCTCCGACGCTCTGACCACCATCACCGAGACGACCATCCAGGCGACGCTGCGCGCCGTCCGCCGCGCCGTCGTCCCGCCCGAGGACGATGAACTCGACTTCTCGGTCATCGCGATGGGACGCTTCGGCGGTCGCGAGCTCGGGTTCGGCTCGGATGCCGACGTGATGTACGTCTACCGGGCGAACGGCCTCGACCCGCAGCGCGCGAACAACCTGGCGCTGAAGATCGTCGCGGGTCTGCGCGAGCACTCCGAGGACCATCGTCTCCCGCTCGATCTCGACGCCGAGCTGCGCCCCGAGGGGCGCAGCGGCCCCCTGGCCCGCTCCCTCGACGCGTACGCCGAGTACTACCGTCGCTGGTCGTTGTCGTGGGAGGCGCAGGCCCTCCTTCGCGCCCGCGGCGTCGCCGGGAGCGTGAAGCTCATCAACGACTTCATGGCTCTCGCCGACGAGGTGCGCTACCCCGAGAAGGCCGACCCGAACGGTTTGCGCGAGATCCGCCGCATCAAAGCACGCGTCGAGAACGAGCGGCTCCCGCAGGGCGCGGACCCCGCACGTCACCTCAAGCTCGGTCCGGGGTCGCTCAGCGATGTCGAGTGGCTCGTCCAGATCCTCCAGTTGCAGCACGCCCGCGCCGTGCCGGGTCTTCGGACGACGTCGACCCTCGGAGCGCTCCGCGCGGCCGTCGATGCCGGTCTCGTGCCGGTCGACGCGGCCGAGAAACTCGCGGCGTCCTGGCACCTGGCGAGCCGCTTGCGTTCGGCCAACACCCTGCTCTCGGGCCAGACGAGCGACGTGCTGCCCGCCGACCGCGCCCGTCTCGACGGCATCGGACGCATCCTCGAGTATCCGCCGCGCTCGGCGACCCGCGTCGAGGAGGACTACCTCGCCGCGACCCGCCGTGCCCGACGCGTGTTCGAGAAGCTTTTCTACGGGTGATGCCCGCTCGGTGCCGAGCCCGCGGGCGGGGCTCGCGCGCCGGTCACGACATCAGATGCTCGCGCACCTCTCGACGTAGAACCTTGCCGACGAGCGAGCGCGGGAGGTCGTCGACGACGATCACGCGCCGCGGAACCTTGTAGGCAGCCAGGCGGGTCTTGCAGAAGTCGCGGACCGCGTCGGGCTCGAGGTCGACCCCGTCGCGGACGACGATCGCGGCAGCGACGTCTTCGCCGCCCCGCGGCTTGGGCAGCGCGACCACGGCGGCAGCCTCGATGTCGGGATGCGCGACGAGCGCGTCCTCGACCTCGCTGGGCGAGACGTTGAACCCGCCCGTGATGATGATCTCTTTCAACCGGTCGACGATCGTGACGAAACCGTCGGGTGAGACCGAGGCGATGTCACCGGTCCGCAACCACCCTCCGTCGAGCAGCGTCTCGGCGGTGTCCGTCGGGCGGTTCCAGTATCCCTGGAACACCTGCGGACCGCGGAGGAGGAGTTCTCCCGTCTCGCCGAGCGGGACATCGGTCTCGGGATCGGCGGGATCGACCACGCGGATCTCGGTGCTGGGGAACGGCACGCCGACCGTACCCGGCCGGCGCGACGGACCGATCGGGTTGCCGAGCGCGACGGGCGAGGACTCGGTCATGCCGTAGCCCTCGACGAGCAGACCGCCCGTCGCGGCCTCCCAGCGATCGACCGTCGCGACCGGCAGGCTCATCGCCCCCGAGATCGCGAAACGCACGGTCGACAGATCGATCGTGCCCCGGGCCGCCGCTCGGGCGAGCTGGTCGTAGATGGGCGGAACGGCGGGGAGGAAGGTCGGCGGGCTCTTCCGGACCGCGGATGCAACGAGCTCGAGATCGTACTTCGGGAACAGCACGAGCTTCGCGCCGATGCTCATCGCGAAGGTCAGGCACAGGGTGAGCCCGTACGCGTGGAACAGGGGAAGGACGCCGTAGAACGTCTCTTCCCCGTCATGGAGACCCGGCACCCAAGCGCGGCCCTGCATCGCGTTGGCGCGGAGGTTCGCGTGCGTCAGCACCGCCCCCTTGGGACTGCCCGTCGTGCCGCTCGTGTACTGGAGGAGCGCGATGTCGTCGAGTCGCGGTCCGGTGTGCTTGCGCGACAGCGTGCCGTGGGTAAGCAAGGTCTCCCAGGGTCGCGCGCGCTTCGACGTCGGCGCGGCGGTCAGCTGCGCGCGTGCCTCCCGGGCTTTGCGGACCGGAAGCCGGAGCGCAAAGCGCTTCGCGCGCGGCATGGCCCTCGTGATGTCGACGCTGATGACATGCTCGAGAGCCAGGTCGGAGGGGAACTCGGCAACGGTGTCGGCGACCTTGTCCCACACGATCGCGAACCGCGCGCCGTGATCCTCGAACTGGTGTCGCAGCTCGCGAGGGGTGTAGATCGGGTTGTGCTCGATGACGATCGCACCCAGCCGGAGTGCCGCGTAGAACGCGACCACGTGCTGCGGACAGTTGGGAAGCACGAGGGCGACGCGATCACCGGCACGCACACCGACCCGACGAAGACCCTCGGCGGCCCGGTCGACGAGTCTGCCCAGCTCGCGATACGTCGTCGTCGCGCCGAAGAACTCGAGCGCGGGACTCTTGCCGTACCGCGACACGCTCGCGGCCATCATCTCGGGCAGCGTCTGCGTCGGCTCGTCGATCTCGTGCGGAACTCCTTCTGCGTAGGAGCTCAACCAGGGACGCGAAGCGTAGGGGAGGGGCATGGCATCCATCCTTCCGTCCCCCTCCGACATCGCGGCGGCGCGGCACCTGTGGGGATGCCGGGAGCCTGGGGCGGAAACCCCTACGCGTGCGATGTGTTGCGCTGCCGCTCCGCTCGCGCTGCGAGATACAGCAGAACCGCGAAGGCGAGCAGAATTACCGCACCGATCCACCCGCTGACGTCTCGAAGCGGGGGAGCCGCGAACATCGCCGTCGCGCCCACAGCGACGAGACCTCCGGCAAGAACGCCGTAAAGCCGCATGCCGTAGAGCGAGATGAACGTGAGGTAGTGAGCGCCGACGATGATCAGCGACGCGGGGAGGAAGAGCGTCGGCGCCACGCTGCCGAGGGCGATCGCCACGAGCAGTCCGAGCGGGACGGTGAAGGCGCACTGCATGGCCAGGGCGGCTGACGGGTGCCCCCTCGGAAGGAACGCCGGCCCACCCATGATCTTCAAGACGACAGCCGAAAGGGGGAAGATCATCATGCCGCCGAGGAACAGGACAGACATCGACAGCCAGATCGGCCCCCATATCGAGGCGACCGACGCCGCCGCCCAGATCACGGCCGAGACGAGCGGCCCCGAGAACCCGCCCCGATATACCCGACGCACATCCGCCTGGGCGATTTCGACTTCCATATGGCTCATCCTGACAGGCCGCGCTTCGCCGCTCACACGGAGCAGTGCTTCGATGGACCCATGCACTTCCAATCGCTGACCGAGGATGACCTCCGCTCGTCCCCACCGTGGTGGCACGACCGTAACCTCGCAGCGGATTTCTGGCGTGACGGCGAGACCAGGTCGGCTGTGGCGATCGACGGGGGCGAGATCGTCGCGGCCGGAGCGATCTGGCTGTCCCGCGTCCACGACGCGCGTTTCTGGGTCGACATAGTCGTACATCCCGAGATGCGACGGCAGGGGATCGGGACGGCGATCCTCCGTCATCTGGCGACCCTTCGGTCACGCGATATCCCTTTCGCCGCACGCGGCTACGTCGATGAAGAGAAGATGCTGTTCGCGGACGCGCGCGGAGCGGTCACCACTCAGATCGTTCCGCCCGCACGGGTCGATCTGTCGACGCGCACCTCCCTGCGGTCGCATGCTCAGGTTCAGGCTGTGGCGGGGATCGACAGGTCCCGGATCGAAGCCGCGCACGCGGCCATGTATCAATGGACGCATGAGACCTGGAGTCCCGTCCGCCCCGGCTTCGAGACCGCACTCAACGAGGGCTTGTGGGACGTTCTGGACGTGGATGCCTCCGCCGCCGTCGTCGATGACCAGGGGCGTGTATCGGCGCTCGCTCTCGTCTATCGGGATACGGATCCGCCCCTCATCGTTGCCGAGACGACGACGCGCCATCAGGCCGAGGGAGAGCATCTCGTCGAGGGCAGCATCCGTCGCGCCATGGCGATCCTTGCCCACCGTGGTTTGACGAACGTCGACTTCGACGGACACGTCAGCGACCCGCACTTCCTACCCGCCCTGTCTCGCCTTCGTCCGAGCGGACGGTGGTTCAGGATCGTCGAAATACCGGCGCCGTGAGCGTCGCACCCTCGCGTTGACGACGCGATCGACCTACTCTGACGCCATGTGCCGGAACATCGTCCCCCTCCACAACTTCACCCCGCCCGCGACGGATGCCGAGTGCCACGACGCCGCGCTGCAGTTCGTGCGCAAGATCGTCGGAACGACCAAACCCTCGCGGGCCAATCAGGAGGTGTTCGATCGCGCGGTGGCCGAGATCGCGGCATCCGTTCGTCTCCTTCTCGACGACCTGGTGACGAGTGCTCCACCGAAGGTCCGTGAAGAGGAAGCGGCGAAGCGGCAAGCGCGCTCGGCCGAGCGGTACGAGGCGATACGTGTCTTCCAGGAGCAGAAGCGAGCCGCGCGGTCGGCCTCCTGACGGATCTCAGCCCTCGGCGAACCGCTCGAACAGGGGAGTGGCGTCGGGACTCTCCAGATCCGGGATGCCGTCATCGTCCGGGCCCGCGGTGAGCGGCCCACGCAATTGGTCGAGGAGCGCCGCGGAGTCGCCAGAATGACACGTCGACGTCGCGCGAAGCTCGAGGACGTCAGCGCTGAGCTCGGCGGCGAAGCCAGGGCTCAGGTCGACGCCCAGGAGCGCCACTCCCTCGCCGAGGTTGCGCGCCTCGATCGAAATGTCCGTGACGCTCGGACCGTACGACCGAGCGGGCTCGACCTGCCAGCCGTTCTCCGTCAGCCAGGACCGGAGCTGTTCCATCGTGGCCGGCCCCCGGTCGTGGAACGAGAACTCCGTGGGGAGCTTGCGTTGGAGGGAGAACTGATACCCGTCATCGCAGACGTGGGGGATATCGCCGTATTCTTCGACGCGCCACTCTCCGGCGTAGATCTGCCCCTGCACCTCAGCGACGGCTGCCTTGAACTCGAGATTCGCCGCCTTCGCCTGGGCGAAGCTCTCCTCACTGGCCGGTGAGTCCGGCGGTGAGGCCGTAGGGCCGACGCACCCGGACAGCAGAGTCACCACCGTCAGCGCGCTCACCGCGAGCACGAACGGTCTTGCTCGCTCGATCATCGATCCCATCCTGCCAAAACCGCGGGCCGCCGTGAGGCCCGCCAGACGAACGAAGACGCCCGCCCCCACGAAACGGCGGGGACGGGCGTCTTGCAGCGATCAGGCGGTCAGACCCCGAAGTACAGCTCGTACTCGAACGGGTGCGGACGCTGAGCGATCGGCTGGATCTCGTTCTCGATCTTGTACTCGATCCAGGTCTCGATGAGCTCCTCGGTGAAGACGCCACCGGCGAGCAGGAACTCGTGGTCGGCGCGGAGGGCCTCGAGCGAGTCGAGCAGCGAGTTCGGAACCTGCGGGATGTTCTTCGCCTCTTCGGCCGGGAGCTCGTAGAGGTCCTTGTCGACGGGCTCGTGCGGCTCGATGCGGTTCTTGATGCCGTCGATGCCGGCCATCAGCTGAGCGGCGAACGCGAGGTACGGGTTGCCCGAGGCGTCGGGGGCGCGGAACTCGATGCGCTTGGCCTTCGGGTTCGTGCCCGTGATCGGGATACGGATCGCCGCCGAGCGGTTACCGGCCGAGTACACCAGGTTGACCGGCGCCTCGAAGCCCTTCACCAGGCGGTGGTAGCTGTTGAGGGTCGGGTTGGTGAAGGCGAGCACGGCGGGGGCGTGAGCCAGGATGCCGCCGATGTACCAGCGGGCGATGTCGGAGAGGCCGCCGTAGCCGGTCTCGTCGTAGAACAGCGGCTTGCCGTCGTTCCACAGCGACTGGTGGGTGTGCATGCCCGAACCGTTGTCGCCGAAGAGCGGCTTCGGCATGAAGGTGGCGACCTTGCCCCACTCTTCAGCGGTGTTCTTGACGATGTACTTGAACTTCAGGATGTCGTCGGCCGCGTGCACCATGGTGTCGAAGCGGTAGTTGATCTCGGCCTGGCCGCCGGTGCCGACCTCGTGGTGGGCGCGCTCGAGGATGAGGCCCGCGTCGATCAGCTTGAGGCTGATGTCGTCGCGCAGGTCAGCCTGCTTGTCGACAGGAGAGACCGGGAAGTAGCCACCCTTGTAGGGCGTCTTGTTGGCGAGGTTTCCGCCCTCTTCGACGCGGCCCGTGTTCCAGGCGCCTTCCTCGGAGTCGACCGAGTAGAAGCTCGCGTTCTGCTTCACTTCGTAGCGGACGTCGTCGAAGATGTAGAACTCGGCCTCGGGAGCGAAGAAGGCGGTGTCGGCGATGCCGGTGGAGGCGAGGTACTTCTCAGCCTTCTTGGCGACCTGACGCGGGTCCTTCGAGTAGATCTCGCCGTTGCGCGGGTTGTAGATGTCGAAGACCATGACGAGCGTCTTCGCCTCGCGGAACGGGTCGAGGTACGCCGTCGTCACGTCGGGGATGAGCTGCATGTCCGACTCGTGGATGTTCGCGAACCCGCGGATCGACGAGCCATCGAACAGCTGTCCGACGGTGAAGAACTCCTCGTCGACGGTCGAGGCGGGGATGTTGAAGTGCTGCTGCACACCAGGAAGGTCCGTGAAACGGATGTCGAGGAACTTGACGTCCTCGTCCTGGATGAACTTCAGCACCTCGGACGAATCTTTGAACATGAAGACTCCAGAGGTAGAACATTCGGGATGGGCGGGCCGCGGCTCGCCTCCTCGACCATACCCAGAACCGGTGTCTCGGTCATATCTCGCATGTTTCAGAGATGTTACGCGGACCCGATTACGCTGGGGTCGTGACCGCTGCGACCGACAACGAATATCCGGGCCAGCGGCTCGGCCTTCCCCGCGAGGGTCGCGGCTCCATCGCCCGGCCCGGACGGCGGATCGCCGCCCTCCTGATCGACGTCGCGAGCGCCGGTCTCATCGGCTTCGCCTTCTTCTCGAGTCCCGATCCCGTGACGGGCGTGCCGTTCGCGAACCCGATCGCGACGAACCTCATCTTCTTCGCCGTGCAGATTCTGTTCATCCCGTTGATCGGCGGAAGCCCGGGGCACCGACTCATGGGGATGCGTCTCGAATTGGCATCCGGGGGATGGGTGGGCGTGTGGCGCCCGATCGTCCGCACGATCCTTCTGGCGCTGGTGATCCCCGCGGTCGTGTGGGACTCCGACCAGCGAGGTCTGCACGACAAGGCCGTCGGAACGGTTCTCGTCCGCAGCTGACAGCAGAAAGGCCCCGCGTCGGCGGGGCCTTTCTCGTGGGTCAACGGGGGCGCGGTGCCCGCATCTTGTTCGGGTCGACGCCCTTCGGGATCGGCAGCGAAGCCAGGCCCTGCGAGACCGAGGAGACGCGCTTGATGACGGCGGCCATCGTGGCGCGGTCGACCTTCTTCGGCAGCGACTTGATTCTCGAGGCGAGGTCCTTGATGGCGACCTCGTCCTCGCCGTGACCGACATAGAAGACCGTGATGGGAACGCCGGTGGCCACGCGCTGCACGCGGGCTCGCTCCTCACCCATCAGGCGGGAAAGACGCGTGCGCGAGCCCTCGCCGATGAGGACGACGCCGCCGCGGCCGATTGCACGGTAGACCGCTTCCTGCGTGCGGGGGTTCACGCCGATGGGCGTTTCCGACGCCTGCCAGTTGCGACCGAGCGACGACGACAGGACGTGGCCGGTGGCCCCCGGCATCCCGTCGATCTTCTTGTACATCGCGTGGGTCGACAGGCGCGTCATCGTGATCATCCCGCCCAGGATGCCGGCCAGCAGACCCGTGAAGCCCCACAGGATCACGCTCCAGACGGCGACCGGCGGGATGAGGAACCCGATCAGCACGCCGAGCGCGGCACCCACCAGCACGATGCCGGCCAGCGCGAACGGGAGCCAGCGGTACTCCTTCTGCGTGAAGGTGTAGAGCGTGCGAAGCTGCGAGAAGAATCCCGGACGCTTCTCGGGGGTGGTGGTACGAGCGGCCATAGGAACGATTCTATCTTCGCGCGTGACGCCGCCTCTCCTCCCCAGTCGGTCAATGCTCCGCTCTGTCCACGATCGCCCTCGTGAGCGCCGCGCTCGGTCACGGAAACGCGCACGATCGACGGATGACCGCGTCTGCCGCCCCGCCCGTCGTCGAACGCCTCGACGACTATCTCCACCGCCGCTCACGGAGCGGTCTTCCGCTGTCGCCCGGCGAGGTCGTGACCCTCGCGGTGGGTGTTCTGCGCGGATGCCATCACGCGGAAGACCGCTCCCATCGAGGGTTCTGGGCGCTGACGGCCCGGGGCTGTCCGACGCTGGTCGACGAGGGCGAGGGCGAGGGCGACGACATCCTGGCCGAGACGGCTCGCGTTCTCGCGCGCCTTGCGGACATGACCGATCGCGACGGACGTCCCCTCGTCGAGCGTGCACGGGAGACCGTGCTGACCCACCCTCCCCGCGCCTGGGAGGAGGGGGAACGACGACTCTTCGCGTGGGCCGCTCCTGTTCCTCTGGTCCTGGGCCCCCTTGCGCCGATCGCCGCAGTCGAGACCGGACCCCGGGAGGCTTCCGCGCCCTCGCCATCCGGCCTCCTCGCCGTCGTCGATGCGGACGTGGCGACCATGGTCGCCGAAGCCGTGCGCGACGTGCGTGAGAAGCTGCGCCGTGTCCGCCACCTCCGCTGGATCACGTTCGGCACCGTGGCGGTCGCCACCGCGCTCGTGCTCGGGTTGCTTCTTCCGTCCTCCGCACCGGCGTCGATTCCCGCCGGCAATCCCGGTCCGTCCGCCACCGGGTGGGCGAACGAGGAGATTCCGGATGCCACGTCTCCGGCGACGCCGACTCCGACCGGTCATCCGACGGTCCTCGAGCTCGGCGGTTCGACCCACCTCCTCGACGTACAGACCCGCACACCGGCGCCGTCGGAGAGCTCGGCGGACGGCGAGATCGTCGCCGCCGCGCGCGCACTGCTCGAGTCGTACGCGGCATGCGCCGGAGAGGCGGGGTGCGAGCAGCGCCTGAGAGAGGGTCGAGCAGCCGGCGACGACGAGACACCGATGGATCCGGCCGTCGCGGACATCGCCCTGGTCGATGACTTCGGGGGACTCGCCGTCGTCCGATTGGACGACGGGGGCCGACGCCAATATGTGACGCTCGTGCGCGACAAAGACCGATGGCTGGTCCGCGCCGTCAGATCGGGCACGGACCAGCCATCATGAGCCGGTTGCAGCGGGGATCAGATCCCGAGGTCTCCCTCGAACTGAGCCGCCTCGAGGCGTGCCTTCACCGCGCCGAGGAAGCGAGCGGCGTCCGCACCGTCGATGATGCGGTGATCGTAGGAGAGCGCCAGGTACACGTACGAGCGCACGGCGATCGCATCCTTGCCGTCGACCGAGACGACGCCCGGCTTCTTCACCACGGCACCGAGGCCGAGGATCGCCGACTGCGGCAGGAAGACGATGGGCGTGTCGAACAGCGCGCCGCGCGAACCGGTGTTGGTCAGCGTGAACGTGCCGCCGGCGAGCTCGTCGGGCTTCAGCTTGTTGTCGCGCGTGCGAGCCGCCAGATCGGCGATCTCGCGGGCGAGCTGAGCGATGTTCTTCTCACCGGCGTCCTTGACGACCGGCGTCAGCAGGCCACGCTCGGTGTCGACGGCGATCGCGACGTTCTCCTGGGCGGGGTAGACGATCTCGTCGCCCTCGACCGTCGAGTTGATGATCGGGAAGGCCTTGAGGGCCTCGATCGCCGCGATGGCGAAGAAGGGCAGGAACGAGAGCTTGTCGCCCGTCTTCTGCTGGAACTCGCCCTTGACACGGTCACGGAGCGCCGCGACCTTCGTCACGTCGACCTCGACGACGGTCGTGAGCTGCGCGGTGGCCTGCATCGACGCGACGGCGCGCTCGGCGATGACCTTGCGCAGACGCGACATCTTCTGCGTCGTACCGCGAAGCGGCGACACCTCGACAGGCGCAGGAGCAGACGGAGCAGCAGCCGCGGGAGCCGCCGTCGGAGCCGACTTCGCGGCCTCGGCCGCCTTCAGGACGTCTTCCTTGCGGATGCGTCCACCGACTCCGCTGCCCTTGACCGTGGTCAAGTCGACGCCCTGCTGCTGGGCGAGACGCCGGACGAGCGGGGTGACGTAGGTGACGTCATCGTTGGAGGAGGCCGCGGGCGCCTGCTCGGCGGGCTTCTCGGCGGCCGGAGCCGGGGCCTCGGCGGGCTTCTCGGCGGCGGGCTGCGGAGCGGCCTTTTCTTCCGCGGCGGGGGCGGGCTGCTCGGCAGGCTTCTCCTCGGCGGCCGGGGCCGGCGCAGGAGCCTCGGCAGGAGCGGGAGCACCGCTGCCGATGCGGGCGAGGGTGGCGCCGACGGCGACCGTCTCGTCTTCCTGGACGACGATCTCCTGGAGGGTTCCGGCGACCGGCGAGGGGATCTCGGTGTCGACCTTGTCGGTCGAGATCTCGAGCAGCGGCTCGTCCACGGCGACATCGTCGCCGACGGCCTTCAGCCAACGCGTGACGGTGCCTTCGGTGACGCTCTCACCGAGCTCGGGGAGCTTGACGTCCGTCGCGTCACCGGACGACGCCGGGGCGGGCTGCGCGGCTGCCGGCGCCTCGGCGGGGGCAGCCTCCTCGGCGGGAGCTTCCTCCTGCGCGGGAGCCTCCTCCTGAGCGGCGGGCGCGGCCTCGGACGCGGCGTCCGACGAACCGGCGCCGGACCCGTCGCCGATCTTCGCCAGCACGGCGCCGACCTCGACGGTCTCGTCTTCTTGCACGAGGATCTCTTCGATCACGCCCGAAACGGGCGAGGGGATCTCGGTGTCGACCTTGTCGGTCGAGATCTCCAGCAGACCCTCGTCCTCCTGGACGGTGTCACCGACCTGCTTCAGCCAGCGGGTGACCGTTCCCTCGGTCACGCTCTCGCCGAGAGCGGGGAGGACGACGGAAGTGCTCATGGATATGTCTCCTTCGTACCGGATGCGGTATCTAGCTTAGTGACCGGTTCGTGGTCAAAGTGCGTGCAGGGGCTTTCCGGCGAGAGCCAAGAAGGCTTCGCCGAGCGCCTCGCTCTGGGTGGGGTGCGCGTGGACGAACGGCGCGATGTCTTCCGGGTGGGCCTCCCAGCCCACCGCGAGCTGGGCCTCGGTGATCAGTTCGCCCACGCGGTCGCCCACGAGATGCGCACCGACGACCGGCCCGTCGACCCGCCGGACGATCTTGACGATCCCCGACGTTCCGATGATCTCACTCCGGCCGTTCCCGGCGAGGTTGTACTCGTAGGCGCGGACGGCCTCGGATCCGTAACGATCCTGTGCCTGGGCCTCGGTGAGACCGACGGACGCGACCTCCGGGTGCGAGTAGGCGACGCGAGGGACGTCGGAGTCGGAGACGAGCACGGGAGACAGGCCCGCGATCTCCTCCGCGACGAAGATGCCCTGCTGGAAGCCCCGGTGCGCCAGTTGCAGTCCGGGCACGATGTCGCCTACCGCCCAGACGTGGGCGGCCGCGGTGCGCAGACGTTCGTCGGTCTGCACGAAACCGCGGTCGAGGACGACGCCGGCCTCCTCGTAGCCGAGACCGGCGGTGGCCGGACCCCGGCCGACCGCCACCAGGACGTAGTCCGCCGACAGCTCCGCCCCGTCATCGAGGACCACGGTGATGCCGTGCTCGTCCTGTCGCGCCGAGTCGAATCGCCGACCGAGCCGGAACTCGATGCCCCGCTTGCGGAACGCGCGCTCGAGGGCCTTGCTGGATGCGACATCCTCCGCGGGCAGGAGGTGGGGGAGTGCCTCGACGATCGTGACGTCGACGCCGAAAGAGCGCCAGACGCTCGCGAACTCGACGCCGATGACGCCGCCGCCCAGAACGATGACGCGCTGCGGGACCACGTCGAGATCGAGAGCCTGCTCGCTGGTGAGAACGCGACCCCCGATCTCGAGACCGGGAAGGCTGCGGCTGTACGACCCCGTCGCCAGAATCACGTCGGCGCCCCGGTAGAGGTCCGCGCCGACGCGCACCGCGGGTCCGGCCTCGAGGGATCCCTCGCCGCGGACGACGCGGATGCCGCGCGCCGAGATCAGCCCCTCGAGCCCTTTGAACTTCTTGGCCACGATGCCCTCGCGGTAAGCGCGCACCCCGGCCGGATCGATGCCGGTGAGGCTCGCGTTCACGCCGATGCTCGCCGCATCGCGCGCCAAATCTGCGACCTCGGCCGCGTGCAGGAGGGCCTTGGTCGGGATGCAGCCCCGGTGCAGGCACGTGCCCCCGAGCTTGTCCTTCTCGACGAGGACCACGTCCTTGCCCAGCTCGGCGAGACGAAGGGCAGCGGCGTACCCACCGCTCCCACCCCCGAGGACGACGACGTCGGCGGAGTACTCGGTCATCGCGAGCTCGCCAGCAGCTCGACCAGCGAACGAACCGTCGCCGCCGTGACTCCCTTGTCGGTGTACCCGAACGGAGCACCCTTGTTCATGCCCACGCCCGCGATGTCGAGGTGCACCCACGGGATGCGGGGGGCGTCGGCCTCGTCCGAGACCCGGCCGACGAAGTGGCGGAGGAAGAGCCCCGCGAAGAGCGAGCCTCCCGCCGGGTCGCCGATCTTGGCGTTCTGCAGGTCGGCGATGGGCGAGTCGAGGTCGTCAACCATGTGCGCCGGGAGCGGCAGCTGCCAGGCGAGCTCCGAGGCGCGCGACGCGGCGGACAGGTACTCGGCGACAGCGTCGTCTTCGCCCATCACACCGGTGTGCCGGTTTCCGAGGGCGATCGTGATCGCGCCGGTGAGAGTGGCGACGTCGACGAGCAGATCAGGCCGCTCACGGCTCGCGGCAGCGAGGCCGTCGGCGAGCACGAGACGGCCTTCGGCATCCGTGTTCAACACCTCGACAGTGGTCCCGTCGAGCGTGCGGAGCACATCACCGGGACGCGTGGCCCGCCCCGACGGCATGTTGTCGGCAATGCAGAGCCACGCGCTCACGCGAACGGGCAGCGCCATCTCGGCCGCGGCCTTGAGCACCGCGAGGACCGTCGCCGCACCGCACATGTCGTACTTCATGCCGACCATCGAGGCGGCGGGCTTCAGCGACAGGCCGCCGGTGTCGAACGTGATGCCCTTGCCGACGAGGGCGACGTGACGCTGCGCCCCGGCGGGGGAGTAGTCGAGGCGGACGAGGCGAGGCGGGCGGTCCGAGCCTTGACCGACACCCAGGATGCCGCCGTACCCGCCGTCGCGGAGCGCTTCCTCGTCGAGCACCTCGACGTCGACGGGCAGACCGGCGACCGCCTCGACCGCCGCGTCGGCGAAGTCGGCGGGACCGAGCCACTCGGCGGGCGTGGTGACCAGATCCTTCACCAGAGCGACCGCGCCGGAGATGGCCGCCACGGCGACGACATCGTCGTCGGCCGGAGCGTCGGGCGAGTAGACCGTGACGCGCTGCGCGCGGGTCTTCGGCACCTCCTTTTTGTATCCGGCGAACCGGTAACCACCGAGGGCCGCCCCCTCGGCCAGCGGCCGCCATGCGGACGGCACCAGCGCCTGAACCGCGACGTGCTCGAAGCCCGTGAGCTGGCGCAGGCCCGCCCCCGCCGCGTCGCGGAGGGCGGCGGCGTCCGGATCGGTCCCTGCACCCACGACCGCGAGCGGCGTGGTGACGCCGGGCACGTGCACCCGCTGGAACGAGCCGGGAGCGCCGGTGAACCCCACGGCCGTCAGAGCGGCACCGAGTCCGTCCCACCCCACGGGGTCTGCACCTTCACCCACGGGCTTGGCGACCACCAGAAGAATCGCATCGGCATCGGACTCGCGCAGGGGGGCGCTTGTGTGCGCCACAGAAGGAAAGGGCATGCCGTCCATCCTAGGTTCGCGTGTGTTCGCTAGCAGCGGGACGCTCCGGACCCCGACGTCCGACCCGGCTCGTAAGCTGGAGGGCATGCCGTATTCCGCACCGCTGTACGATCGCGCACCCTCCGCGCCGCCGGTGCCCTCGGGGCTTCCCCTGGTGATCGCGCTCACGGGGTTCACCGACGCCGGCGGGGCTGTCACCCGGCTCGTCGAGTACTTCCGTAACGACCTGGAGCCCCACGCGGTCGTCGCGTTCGACAACGACACGCTGCTCGACTACCGCGCTCGGCGCCCTTTGATCACATTCGTCGAAGACCACCTCAGCGACTACCGGCCGCCGCGGCTCGAGCTGTCGCTCGCCCACGACTCCCTGGGCAGCCCCTTCCTTCTCTTGGCGGGATACGAACCGGACTTCCTCTGGGAAGCCTTCGCCGAGAGCGTCCTCGAGCTCAGCGCCGGGCTCCAGGTGTCGTCCGTGACGTGGGTGCACGCCATCCCGCTCCCCGTTCCGCACACGCGGCCGATCGGCACCACGGTCAGCGGCACGCGCTCCGACCTCGCCGAAGCGCACTCGGTCTGGCGCCCGCACACGCAGGTGCCCTCGACCGTCGGCCACCTGCTCGAGTACCGCTTCGCGGAGGCCGGCGCCAAGGTCGCCGGGTTCGCGCTGCTGGTTCCGCACTATCTCGCCGACACCGAGTACCCCGCTGCCACCCTCGCCGCCCTCGACAGCCTCACGGTGGCCACCGGACTCGTCTTCTCCGGAGAAGTGCTGCGCGAAGAGAACCGCGACTTCCTCACGAAGGTGACCGAGCAGGTCACCGCGAGCGACGAGCTGACGCGCATGCTGCAGGGCCTCGAGGAACGCTACGACTCATACATGGCCGGTTCCACCCAGGCGACGCCGATCATCCACACGGGCGATCTCCCCAGCGCCGACGAGCTGGCGGCCGAACTCGAGCGCTTCCTGGCATCCGGCCCGAGCGACGACGACCGGCGCGGGCCCCTCGGCTGATCCCGCTCCGCGCAGTCAGCACATCTGAAAGCGCTTCTCGCGGAATGCGAGGACGCGCCTCCGCGTTACTACGCATAGATCCCCGGTGCGCGTCAAGTCCCGCGTCGAGGATGTGAGACAATGAAGAACCTGACCCGTTGTCAACCGGTCCAGGAGCCCCGCTCCTCGGCTCCGGACTTGACAAGGGTCTTACTAGTGTCCGAGAACGACCGGCGGCCGTGCAACGTACGTTCCCGGTGAAAGGCGAAACGTGGCAGGCACGAACACCAAGACCCGCTCCCGGAGTGCGAAGGACACCGACCTCGACACTTCCGAGGAGACCGTGACGACGTCGACGAAGACGCCGGCGAAGAAGGCCCCCGCCAAGGCCAAGGCCACACCGGCGAAGGCCAAGACGAAGGCGAAGAAAGACGACGACCTCGAAGACGAAGAAGAGGTCGACGAAGAGGTTGATGTCGAGCTCGACACCGACGACGACACTGACGACGACGACGAGGCGAAGCCCGCGGCGAAGAAGTCCGACGACGACAGCGACGACGACGACGAGACCCCGGCGGCGCCCGCCGAGGCCCTGCCGACCGGCGCGATCGTCATCTCATCGAGCGACGAGGACGACGTTCCCGTTTACTCGGCGCAGATCACCGGCGCCACGGCCGACCCGGTCAAGGACTACCTGAAGCAGATCGGCAAGGTCCCGCTCCTGAACGCGGCCGAAGAGGTCGAGCTTGCGATGCGTATCGAGGCCGGCCTGTTCGCCGAAGAGAAGCTGTCGAACATGTCGGCGGCCGAGAAGACGAGCCAGCTGGGCCTCGACCTGCAGTGGGTCGCCCGCGACGGTCAGCGCGCGAAGAGCCACCTCCTCGGCGCCAACCTCCGTCTGGTCGTCTCGCTCGCCAAGCGCTACACCGGTCGCGGCATGCAGTTCCTCGACCTCATCCAGGAGGGCAACCTGGGCCTCATCCGTGCGGTCGAGAAGTTCGACTACACCAAGGGCTTCAAGTTCTCGACGTACGCGACCTGGTGGATCCGCCAGGCGATCACGCGCGCCATGGCCGACCAGGCTCGCACCATCCGCATCCCGGTGCACATGGTCGAGGTCATCAACAAGCTCGCCCGCGTGCAGCGCCAGATGCTGCAAGACCTCGGTCGCGAACCCACGCCCGAAGAGCTCAGCCGCGAACTCGACATGACCCCCGAGAAGGTCATCGAGGTGCAGAAGTACGGCCGCGAGCCCATCTCGCTGCACACGCCCCTCGGTGAAGACGGTGACAGCGAGTTCGGTGACCTCATCGAGGACACCGAGGCGGTCGTCCCCGCCGACGCGGTGGGCTTCACGATGCTGCAGCGTCAGCTCGAATCCCTCCTCGACTCGCTCAGCGAGCGTGAGGCGGGCGTGATCCGCATGCGCTTCGGCCTCGGCGACGGACAGCCCAAGACCCTCGACCAGATCGGCGACACGTTCGGCGTGACGCGCGAGCGGATCCGCCAGATCGAGTCGAAGACGATGGCGAAGCTGCGTCACCCGTCGCGCTCGCAGTCGCTCCGGGACTACCTCGAATGAGCGGCGAGGCCAACGCCGGCAAGGCGCTCACCCGTACCGTCGAGGGCACCTCGTACGCGCGCATCCCGATCCGCACGCGGGTCGTCATGCCGGGCGATGATCTCGACGCGTTCATCCTCGAGTACGCGAAGGATGCCGTGCAGCCGGGCGACCTGCTGTTCGTCACCGAGAAGATCGTCGCGATCACGCAGGGCCGCTCGTTCAAGCTCGACTCGATCAAGCCCCGCAAGCTCGCGCTCTTCCTCTCGAAGTACGTCACGCGCACGCCCTACGGCATCGGCCTCGGCATGCCCGAGACGATGGAGATGGCGCTGCGCGAGTGCGGCACGCCCCGCATCCTGTTCGCCGCGGCCGTCTCGGCCGTGACCAAGGCGTTCGGACGCAAGGGCGACTTCTACCGCATCGCGGGTGACAAGGCTCGCGCGATCGACGGCCCCACGAAGGGCACGATCCCGCCCTACAACCAGGCCGTGGTCCTCGGACCGGAGCGCCCCCGCGAGGTCGCCGCGCGTCTGAAGTCGCTGCTCGGCATCGACCTCGACGTCGCCGTCGTCGACATCAACGACCTCGGCGGGAACATCCTCGGGTCGACGCTCGACAAGGCCGGCGAGAAGCGTCTCGTCGCGATCCTCAAGGACAACCCGCTCGGCCAGGGACACGAGTCCACGCCGCTCGGCATCGTCCGCCCCAGCTGATCGAGTCATGCGACAAGGCCCGTCCCCTTCGCGGGGCGGGCCTTGTCGCGTTTCTGCATGCCACCACTCTCACTGCCCCAAGCCCACCGCGGGGATGATCTGCCGCAGATGCGCACGAACACCCGCCCCGGCCGCACATTCGCGGCACACGAGCGATCCCACCGGGAGCACGCGACGGTGACGTGCCGCAGATGTGCGGCAACGGCCCCGCCGAGCGCACATATGCGGCAAGTGAGCGGCGCGATGCGGTGACGCCGTGATGCGATGACGCCGCGATGCGATGACGCACAGCGACGACACGGGGCGTACGCGCCGCGCGCCATCGGGCTGATTGTCGCGGGCGGGGCCGGGGAGCGAGCACCCCCGGGGCCCTGGAACACAGCAGAACCCCGACCCGGTCGCAGGAGCGGGCCTCACGGCATCCGGAGTCAGAAACCGATCGCGGCCCGATAACGCGGCTTGTGACCGGTACGGATACCGGTGACGCTCGGCTTGTTCTCGTACACGCCCGCACCCCAGTTGCCCTCGACGAGCACGGGACCTTCGGGGCCGACGACGATGTCCCACCCGACGTACTGCACCTGCGGCACGACGCGGGCGACCTGGTCGACGAACGCCTTGACCTCGTCGATCATCGGCAGCTGGAAGTCGGCGATGCGCACGCCCGAGTCGGGGTGCAGCTCGTGGACGTGCCCGTGGGAGTCGTAGCCGGCCCCGAGGGCGTGGCCGTTCTCGTCGAGCATCGTGTAGAAGCCACCGAAGGTCATCTGGTCGCTGACCGCGCCGCGGCCGAACTTCTGCGCCATCGCGAGGATGTGCGTGGTCGAGCCGTCGAAGAACGCCGTGACGCGCGTGGTGTTGACGGTGCCGGGGCAAACGGCCGCGAGGTCGTCGTGCTGACGGATGACCTCTTCGACGAGGATCTCCCCGCGCTCGAGCAGACCGCGGTGGAACGCGTCCCAGTCCTCGACCTCGGCCGCGTGGTAGCGGTGCACGCCGGTGCCGGCCTGACCGACCGGCTCCTTCGTCACGATGGTGCCCAGGCGCTCGGTGAAGGTGCGCAGGTCGTCGGCGTTGTCGGCATCCACGACCATCCACTCACGGCGCAGGAAATCGCTGAACCGGCGGTCGAATTCCACCTTGTCCTGGAAGATCCCGCGGTAGTCCGGGTGGTCGTACTTCTGCGAGATCTGGTTCGACACCGGGTGCGTCATGTACGTCGCGCGTTCCGCGGGGGTGAGGATCGCGAAGTCGTAGTCGATGTAGTCCTGGAACCCGACGTTCTTCACGCCCGCCTGGTAGAGCATGTCGGCGACCACCAGCGGCAGGGACTTGCCGTGCTGCTCGGATGCTTCCTTCGCTCGCTCGACCACCGACCCGACGTCGATACGGCGGGCGCGTCCGGCGAGGTAGCGCAGACGGGTGACGGGGGAGAAGCCCTGCTTAGGCATGCACGCTCCGGGGTCGGGGATCACGGACCCCGTTAGTCTAGATGTGTGACCTCCACGCTCCCTGCTCGCGCGTCCGCCGCCGGGGGAGTCGCTCCGATCGCGTGGGTCTCCGAGGCTGCGCTGCGCCACAACGCGCCCCTGGCCGTGGGGGGTGACGACGACGTTCTCGCCGCCGACGCATGGGGTCACGGCGCCGAGTGGGTGGCATCCGTTCTCGCCGGACAAGGGATGGATGCCACGGCCCTCGACGCCCCGACCCTGTTCGGCCTGCCCGGAACGCGCGCGCGTCCCGTGATGTCGCTCCGCGGCCGAGCGCTGGGCACCAAGCCCCTCCTCCGCGGCGAGGGCGTGTCGTACGGGTACACGCACCGCGCGCCACGCGACACGACGGTCGCGTTGGTCACCGGGGGATACGCGCAGGGAGTCGTGCGCGCTCTCGGCAATGCCGTGACCGTGTCGATCGACGGACGTCGGCACCGGATCGTCGGTCGCGTGGCCATGGACGTCTCCGTCGTCGACGTCGGTGAGACGTCGATCGCTCGCGGAGCGGAGATCGTGTTCTTCGGCGACCCCGCGGCCGGTCACCCCTACCTCGAGGAGTGGACGGATGCCACGGGCTGGACCGCGGCCGAGATCGTCGCGGCCGTGGGCGTCCGCGCGGAACGGCGGGTCGCCGCGTGAGCGCCGAGTACCGCGTCGACCTCGACGCCTTCGCGCGAAACCTGCGCCGCGTGCGCGACGCGGTGGCCCCGGCGCAGCACATGTTCGTCGTGAAGGACGATGCGTACGCGCACGGTCTCGACGTGCTGGTCCGTCGCGCCTGGAACGAGGGCGTGCGATGGTTCGGAGCCTTCGACGTGGTCACCGGCGCGGCGGTCCGGGCGGCGACGGGACCGGATGCGCGCATCTTCGTGTGGCTCATCGGCGGGGCCGATGACCTGGCCGCGGGGATCGCGGCCGACCTCGACCTGGGCATCGGAGACCAGGCGCTCCTCGACGACCTCGCCGCTCTCGACGCCCGGGACGTCGCCCGCGTGCACCTCAAGATCGACACGGGTCTCCACCGCAACGGCATCCGTCCCGAGGCATGGGACGCGGCTCTTGTCCAGACGTCTGACCTCGTGGCCGCGGGGCGCGCCCGGTTCGAGGGCATCTGGTCGCATATCTCGGAAGCCTCGGATGCCGATGACGACGACGCCCGCGCGCTGTTCCTCTCCGCGCGGGAGGCGGCGCGCACGGCCGGTTTGGAGCCGCGCTTCTCGCACCTGGCCGCCAGTGCGGCGGGTTTCGCCCGGGGCGAGTTCCGCGAAGACCTGGTGCGCGTCGGTGCGTTCTCCTACGGCATCCGGCCTACGGGAGGACCGCATGAGGCAGAACTGGGGATCGAGCCGATCTCCACGCTCGTCGCGACCGTGACCGCCGCGAATCCGGAGCGCGTGCTCCTCGATGTCGGGAGCCTGCACGGTCTGCCGAGCGCCCTGTCGGGCCGCTTCGACGTCGCGACGCCCGCCGGTCCTCGCCGGGTGGAGGCGATCGGTCTCACCTCCCTCACCGTCGCGCCGTGGGACGCGGTCGTCGGCGAGACGGTCCCCGTCTTCGGCCGCGGCGCGCTGGCGAGCGCGACCGACCTCGCGGAGCTGATCGACACGATCGGCGAGGAGATCGCTCTTCGCGTTTCGCCCGTCGTTCCTCGCACGTACGCGGGGCAGTTGGGCTGACGACACAGAAAAGGCCCCGTCCGCTCCTGTCGGAGCGACACCGGGGCCCGTTCTGAGGGAGTCTCAGTCGGCAGCGTGGAGACGCGCGGTCTCGTCGTGCCACGAGGTGGCGACGCTGCGCAGCTTCTCTTCGTACTTGCGGCCGTGGTGCGCGCAGAACAGCAGCTCGCTGCCGTTGACCTCGGCGGCGATGTACGCCTGCGCGCCGCAGGAGTCACAGCGATCCGCCGCCGTCAGGCGGTGGTCGAGAACGGACGCTTCGGGTGCGGTCGTGGTGGTCATCTCGGGTGCCCTCCTCAAGTGGTCGTTGGGCGAGTCTCCATATACAACCACGCGGATGTTTCCCCTATGCCGCGGCTTGATCACATTTCGCTGTGCGCGTACGGTGACCCGACCGTGCTGTGTGTCTGGCAGGGGATGTCGGTGGGCCCCGATTACGCTGGGAAATCGTGACGTCCGAGTACTCCGCCCATCATCTCCAGGTCCTCGAGGGCCTCGAAGCCGTCCGCAAGCGCCCGGGCATGTACATCGGCTCCACCGATTCGCGCGGTCTGATGCACTGCCTGTGGGAGATCATCGACAACTCGGTCGATGAAGCGCTCGCCGGGCACGGCAGCCGCATCGACATCGTCCTCCACGCCGACGGCAGCGTCGAAGTGCGCGACCGTGCCCGCGGCATCCCGGTCGACGTCGAGCCCCGGACCGGGCTCACCGGCGTCGAGGTCGTCTTCACCAAGCTCCACGCCGGCGGCAAGTTCGGCGGCGGTTCGTACGCGGCATCCGGAGGCCTGCACGGTGTCGGCGCCTCGGTCGTGAACGCGCTGTCGGAGCGTCTCGACGTCGAGGTCGATCGTGCGGGCAAGACGTACGCCATGTCCTTCCACCGCGGCGAACCGGGCCTGTTCGCGGGCGACACGCCCGACTCGGCCTTCACGCCCTTCGAGCGCAGCAGTGAGCTGCGCGTCGTCGGCAAGGCCCCACGCGGTGTCACCGGTACCCGCATCCGATACTGGGCCGACCGACAGATCTTCACCAAGGACGCGGCCTTCGGCCTCGACGAGCTCGTCCAGCGCGTTCGCCAGACGGCGTTCCTCGTGCCGGGACTCGAGATCGTGGTGCTCGACGAACGCGGTGACGAGAAGGTCGAGACGAGCTACCGCTTCGACGGCGGGATCTCGGAGTTCGCGGACTTCCTCGCCCCCGACGCGGCCGTGACCGACACGTGGCGTCTCACGGGCACCGGCACGTTCACCGAGACGGTGCCCGTTCTCCAGCCCGGTGGGTCGATGATCCCGACCGAGGTGCAGCGCGAGTGCGAGGTCGACATCGCGGTTCGGTGGGGCACCGGCTACGACACCACGACCCGGTCGTTCGTCAACATCATCGCCACGCCCAAGGGCGGCACGCACCAGCAGGGCTTCGAGCAGGGCCTCATGAAGGTGCTGCGCGCGCAGGTCGAGCAGAACGCGCGCAAGCTCAAGGTCGGCAACGACAAGATCGAGAAGGACGACCTTCTCGCCGGTCTCACGGCGGTGCTGACCGTCCGCCTCCCCGAGCCGCAGTTCGAAGGCCAGACCAAAGAGGTGCTGGGCACTCCCGCGGTGCGTCAGATCGTGGCATCCGTGGTCCAGAAAGAGCTCGCGGCTCGCTTCGCCTCACCCAAGCGCGACGACAAGACGCAGACGGCTCAGCTGCTCGAGAAGATCGTCTCCGAGATGAAGGCGCGCATCTCCGCGCGCACCCACAAAGAGACCCAGCGGCGCAAGAACGCCCTCGAGTCGTCGTCGCTGCCGTCGAAGCTGGTGGATTGCCGCTCGAACGACGTCGACAATTCCGAGCTGTTCATCGTCGAAGGAAACTCGGCGCTCGGCACCGCGCGCGACGCCCGCAACAGCGAGTACCAGGCGCTGCTGCCGATCCGCGGCAAGATCCTGAACACGCAGAAGGCCTCGATCAGCGACATGCTGAGCAACGCCGAGTGCGCCTCGATCATCCAGGTCATCGGCGCGGGGTCGGGGCGCTCCTTCGATCTCAGCGCGGCGCGCTACGGCAAGATCATCCTCATGAGCGACGCCGACGTCGACGGCGCGCACATCCGCACCCTGCTGCTGACGCTGTTCTTCCGCTATATGCGGCCGCTCGTCGAGGCCGGCCGGGTGTTCGCCGCCGTGCCGCCACTGCACCGCGTCATCGTGATGAACCCCGGCTCCAAGCCGAATGAGACGATCTACACCTACAGCGAGCAAGAGCTGCACGCCCTGCTCGCGCGTCTGAAGAAGGCGAACAAGCGCTGGCAGGAGCCCATCCAGCGGTACAAAGGCCTCGGAGAGATGGATGCCGATCAGCTCGCGACCACCACGATGGACCGTGCCGGGCGCACCCTGCGACGCGTCCAGGTGAAAGACATGGAGGGCGCCGCGCAGGTGTTCGACCTGCTGATGGGTAGCGAGGTCGCGCCCCGCCGCGAGTTCATCGTCGACTCGAGCGACCGGCTGGCGCGGGAGAGCATCGACGTCTGACGGCGGAGTCCCCGGGCGTCGTGGCTGCCGCAGGTCAGGGTCATGCTGTCCTGTCCTGCGGAGCCGGACACCGACACCGAAGGATCGTGCTGTACCGTCTCGCGGACACCGGTGCAGACGCCGAAGGTCGCGCCGTACCGCCCTGCGGAGTCGGGGCCGGAAACGCCGCAGCCGCCGCGCGCGGAGCGGGGAGTCACCCTTCGGATCCGCACGAGGGAGCCGCTGTACGCATCGGTCAGCTACCCGCCGGATATCCGCACGGCGGCCCAGCCCGCCGACACGACGATCAGCGGACGACGGTGCCGATCGCGGCGATCGCGGCGTCGAGAGGCTGACCCGACGCGTCGCGCTTGGCGCCCGCCTCGGGGAGCGTCCGAACGGACCCGTCGGCTCCCACCGCACGCGGCTCGCTGCCGACCCAGGCGAGAACCAGCGCGTCCTCCCCGCGGAGCAACCGCTGCGCGCGCACGCCGCCGGTGGCACGACCCTTCGCGGGGAACTCGCTGAAAGCCGACACCTTGGCACTGCCGGCGTCGGTTCCGGGCAGTGCCGCCGACGAGCCGGCGATCGTCACCACGACGGCGTCGAAGGCCGAGGCCCCCACGACCGCGAACGCGATCACGCGCGCACCGTCTGAGAGACGGATGCCGGCCATGCCGCCGGCCGAGCGTCCCTGCGGCCGCACGGACGAGGCGTCGAAGCGCAGCAGCTGAGCGTCGCTGGCCACGAACACCAGTTCGGCGTTGTCGCCCGCGAGAGCCGCGCCGACCACCCGGTCCCCGTCGCGGAGCCCGATGATCTCCATCTCGTCCTTCGCGCCGATCTCCCTCGCGGCGACCCTCTTCACGACCCCCTGCGCGGTGCCGAGGGCGATGATCGCCTGATCGCCGAGCGGGACGAGCGCGACGACCTCTTCGCCCTTGCCGAGGGTCAGGTACTGACCCACCTTCGTACCCGCGGCCACCTGCACCGAGTTTGCGGGCACCGAGGGCAGGTCGACCGGCGAGAAGCGCACGAGACGGCCTGCCGAGGTCACCGCCCCGATGTCTCCGCGCGTGGTCGTGTCGACCGACGAGCGGATCGCGTCGTGCTTCGAGCGGCGCGTCGGAGCGACCACACCCCCGCCTGGTGCGTCGGCGACCAGTTCGGCGCGCACCATGCGCCCGGTGGCCGAGAGGTACACGCGGCACGGGGCGTCGGCGATCTGCAGGTCCGCCGCAGCAGCTGCCTTCGTGGAGCGCGGTTGCACCGGCCCGCCGTTCAGCAGCATGGTGCGCCGCGGGGTGCCGTACGCCTCTGCGGCGGCATCCAGCTCCCGCGCCACCTGCTGGCGCAGCAGCGTCTCGCTGCCCAGCAGCTCGACGAGCTCGGCGATCTCGGCGTTCAACTGGTCGCGCTCGGCCTCGAGCTCGATGCGCGAGAACTTCGTGAGGCGCCGCAGGCGCAGCTCGAGGATGTACTCGGCCTGGGGGTGCGAGAGGTCGAACACCTCTTGCAGACGCGTGCGCGCCGCCTCGCCGTCATCGGACGAGCGGATGACCTGGATGACCTCGTCGATGTCGAGGATCGCGATGAGCAGGCCCTCGACGAGATGCAGGCGCTCACGCTTGCGCGCCAGGCGGTACTCGCTGCGCCGCGTGACGACGCGGATGCGGTGGTCGAGGTACACACGCAGCAGGTCGCGAAGCCCGAGCGTCTGCGGTTGCCCGTCGACGAGGGCGACGTTGTTGATGCCGAACGAGTCCTCGAGCGGGGTCAGGCGGTAGAGGTGCTCGAGCACGGCCTTCGGGTCGAACCCGGTCTTGATGCCGATGACGAGGCGCAGACCGTGGTGACGGTCGGACAGGTCGGTGACGTCGGCGATGCCCATCAGCTTCTTGGCTTGAACGGCATCCTTGATCTTCTCGATGACGCGCTCGGCTCCGACGAGGTAGGGCAGCTCGGTGATGACGATGCCGGTGCGGCGCGGGCCGAGCGACTCGATCGAGGCCTTCGCCCGCGTCCGGAAGGTGCCGCGACCGCTGGTGTAGGCGTCTTTGATCCCGTCGAGGCCGACGATGATGCCGCCCGAGGGGAGGTCGGGGCCCGGGACGAACTCCATGAGCTCCTCGACCGTGGCATCCGGATTCTGCAGCAGGTGCGTCGCCGCGCCCACCACTTCGATCAGGTTGTGCGGCGCCATGTTCGTGGCCATGCCGACCGCGATACCGGTCGCGCCGTTGACCAGCAGGTTGGGAAATGCCGCCGGCAACACCTCGGGCTGCTGGAACTGTCCGTCGTAGTTGGGGATGAAGTCGACGACGTCTTCGTCGAGGTTCTCGGTCAACGCGAGGGCCGGGGGAGCAAGTCGGGCCTCGGTGTAGCGCGAGGCCGCGGGGCCGTCGTCGAGCGAGCCGAAGTTGCCGTGTCCGTCGACGAGCGGCACCCGCAGCGTGAAGTGCTGCGCGAGACGCACGAGCGCGTCGTAGATGGGGGCGTCGCCGTGCGGGTGGAGCTTTCCCATCACCTCGCCGACGACACGGGCGCTCTTGACGTGCCCCCGATCGGGCCGCAGACCCATCTCGGCCATCTGGTAGAGGATGCGGCGCTGCACCGGCTTCAGACCGTCGCGGGCATCGGGAAGAGCGCGCGAGTAGATCACCGAGTAGGCGTACTCGAGGAACGACCCCTGCATCTCGGCGGAGACATCGACATTCTCGATGCGCTCGGACACGGGGGAGGAAGAACGGGAATCGGGCATGGATGCGGCCTCGGGTCGGGCGGGCGTCACGTCAGGACGGGGATCGGGAGCCGTGTGGAAGACTTGCTCCGATGTCTCTCAGCCTACCGGCGGACCCGCCGCGTTCCCGGAGCCTCACCGGTGTGGTGGAGCAGTCGATCGCCGCCCTCGAGGGACGCTCGGACTGGTTCGCCCCCGCGCGCAGCGCGGTCGTCTTCGTCGTCGACGGTCTCGGCGCCCACAACCTCGCCGCCCGGCGGGGGCACGCGCGCTTCCTCGGTTCGACGGGGGGTCGCCGCGACGTCGCGCGCACGGTCTTCCCCTCCACGACGGCGGCGGCCCTGACGAGCCTGCTCACCGGCACCGACCCGGGCACGCATGGGATCGTCGGGTATCGCGCCCGCATCCCCGGCACCGACGTCGCGCCGAACCAACTGCACGGCTGGGAGACCGACGGCCTCGACCCGAGAACCTGGCAGCGCAGCGAGCCGCTGTTCGAACGCGAGGTCGCGAGCGGTCGGCCGTGCTTCGTCGTCTCCCGACCGGAGTACACGCGGACGGGATTCACCGCGGCCACCCTCCGCGGGGCCGAGTTCGTCGCGTCGAACGACCTCGCCGAGCGTGCCGCGACGGCGGCCGATCTGGCGGCGCGCCACCCCGGTGCGCTGGTCTACCTCTATGCGCCGGAGCTCGACACCGCCGGACACCGCGACGGCACCGAGTCCGATCGCTGGATCACCGCGCTCGAGCGCGTCGACGCCGCGGCCCAGCTGCTCGCCTCCACCGCCGATGCGACCACCGGCATCCTGATCACCGCCGATCACGGAATGGTCGACGTCCCCGCCCGTCGACACGTGCTCCTCGGCGACGGCGACCCGCTGGTCGACGGGGTCGCCCTCCTCGGCGGCGAACCGCGGATGTTGCACCTCTACGCGGAGCCCGGGCGAGCGGATGCCGTGGCCACGGCGTGGCGAGAGCGCGAGCACGCGCGGGCCTGGGTGCTCACCCGTGACGAGGCGATCGCGGCGGGCCTTTTCGGCACCGTGGCGGATGACGTCCGCGAGCGGATCGGCGACGTCGTCGTCGCCGCGCGAGGGCGCTACGCGTACTACGACGACCGCGAGACCGACAAACGCCCGCAGAGCATGGTCGGGCAGCACGGATCCCTCACCGACGAGGAGCGGACGGTCCCGCTCCTGCGCCTCGGCGCGTTCGCCTGAGCCCGCTCAGCTCTCGTCGGAGCGCGCCCCGAACACGATCTCGTCCCACGAGGGCATCGACGGGCGGCCCTTGGCCCGGCGACCCGCGTCGTTGCCCGACGCCGCGGGGCCGGACGAGGAGGCGTTCTCGGGCTCGGGCGCCGGCTCGACGGCCGGGTCGCTGTAGCCCGGTTCGACGGCGTCGAAGAGCGCGACCGGTGCGCCCACAGGGCGCGGGGCCGGGGCCTCGGGCGCGGTGGTTCCGGGCAGCGGCTCGCGCTGGCCGCGCCGACGGCGGAGAGCCTCGAGAAGGTCGGCGGTCTCCGACGATGTCACCGGCACATCGGGCGCGCGCTTGATCGCCGCCGCCTGTACGGCTGCCGCCACGGGTCCGGTGGCCTCGACGCCCGGCTCGTCTTCGATGTCGATCTTGCGCGGGCCGAACGACCCGCTGTCGAAGCGCGACTCGTCCTTGGGGAGCGGGCTGTCCAGGGCGCGCAGTCGTGGGATGAGGCCCTCGGGAAGCGACCCCTGGCGTGACAGCTGGATCGCGTCGGCGTTCTGAGGCGAGAGCGTGCTGCGGCGGGGGTCGAAGCTCCAGCGGGCATCGTGATCGATGCCGTTCGCCGTGAACTCGAGCTTGACCATCCAGCCGGACGATTCCTTCCAGCTGGTCCAGCGTTCCGCGGAAGCGCCGGCCTCACCGAGCTTCGCGCGCACGGCGGTGCCGAAGGTGATGGGGGAGTCGTGTTCGAGAGCGCCCCCGAGAAGCACGGGCACGGCCAGCGCCTGGGCGACGACATGCTCGCGCTCGGCCAGCACCGGACCCTCGAACCGCTCCACGTCCTCGACGCGGGCGTTCAGCAGGGTCGCGACCTCACGGGCGGTGAGGCCGGAGCGGATGTGCGCCTGGATCTCGCGCGGGCTGGGGCGGGGTCCACGATCGTCGTCTTCACGGTCGCGACGGGCCCGACGCGCTTGCACGCGCATCACCTCGTCGAGGGCGAGAGCGAATCGTTCACCCGATTCGGTCGCGACGACGAGGACGTCATCTTCGGTTCCGATGACTTTGAGCTGCTCCATGCGAAACACCCCTCCGATCTGCGGTCGACGCCCATGCTGACACGGCCGTTCCCCGGTTCCGGGAATATCGCGGGCGCGCCGCGAGTTTCACGCCTCGCCCGAAACGCAACCCGCCTCGCGAGCATTTGCTTATCGAGGTCGGGTCATGCAAACTATGGCCGCCCGATCGGGTACCCGACGGCGCACAGCACCACAATCACCGGAAGTAGAGACCAGCACGCATGGCCACCGATTACGACGCACCGCGCAAGACCGAGGACGACAGCGAGTCGATCGAGGCCCTCAAGGAGCGCGTGCCTGACAAGACGTCGGGATCGATCGACAACGAGGATGCCGACAACCCCTCGGGCTTCGAACTCCCCGGGGCCGATCTGTCCGACATCGAACTCGACGTCGTCGTCCTCCCGCCGCAGGAAGACGAGTTCACGTGCATGAACTGCTTCCTCGTCAAGCACCGCTCGCAGATCGACCACGAGAGCGGCAACGGCTTCATCTGCGCGGAGTGCGCAGCCTGAGCTGAGCACGCTGGATCGCCGCAACGAGGCGATCCGGCGTCCGGGTGGACACCACCCACGAAGGAGTCGGATCCTCGGGGTCGGTCACGGGAACCGTGACGACCCCGTCGATGCCGCCCCGGATCACATGCCACGCCCGATGGTCGAGACCACTCCCTCGGGCCGTGCGAGCGGCGTCGCCCTCGACGCCGAACGGCTCTCCGAGCAGCTCGACGGGGATGTGCGCACGGCCGGCGTGCAGCTCGCCCTCGCGGATCTCGACGACAGGGGAGATCGCCAGGAGGCCGACCACGATCGCGACCGACACGACCAGCCCGATGAAAAGGGCGAGGGTCGTGTTCAGAGGCGAGAAGACGACGGCGGCCATGGGGCCGCAGACGGCCGCGGCGACCAGCGCCCACAGCGACGGGCTGAGGCGCTCTCGGTACTCGACTCCGGTGCGGATGCCGCACCCCCTCTTCTGCATTACCCTCGTGGGGTGACCGAAACGGTGGATGTCCTCATTGTCGCATCCGAGCCTCCGGTCTTCGCCCACCCGGGCGACGCCGGAGCCGACCTGACCTCCGCGGAGGCCCTGCGTCTCGAACCCGGTCGACGCGCGCTCGTGTCCACCGGGGTCCGCATCGCGCTGCCCGAGGGTTACGCTGCGTTCGTCGTCCCGCGCAGCGGACTGGCCGCCAAGCACGGCATCACGATCGTCAACTCTCCGGGGACGATCGATGCGGGCTATCGCGGCGAGATCAAGGTCGCCCTCCTCAACACAGACCTCGACGAGGCCTACGACATCTCCGTGGGCGACCGCATCGCCCAGCTCATCGTGATGCCCGTCCCGCCCGTGCGCTTCGTCCCCGTCGACGACCTGCCCGACAGTGTGCGCGGCGAGGGCGGATTCGGATCGAGCGGATACCAGAACCTTCAAGGGAGCACCCGATGACCGACGACGCTCAGCCCACCTCCGAAACCGACGACGCCGCCCTCGAGGTGGCGATCTCCGCGAAAAGCGCTCCCGCTGATCGCGAAAGCAGCGGGCCGTTCGACGAGGCGGAGGCGAACCCGGTTCGCCCGTACATCGATCTCGGCGGCATCAAGATCCTTCCGCGCGAAGGCCTGAACCTCCGGCTCGAGGTCGAGGAGCAGACGAAGCGGATCGTGGCCGTCGGCCTCGATTACGCCGACTCCACCCTCCAGGTGCAGCCGTTCGCCGCTCCCCGCACGAGCGGGCTGTGGGGCGAGACTCGCGAACAGATCCGTCAGCAGGTCAAGCAGCAGGGCGGTCGCGTCGAGGAGCGCGAGGGCCCTCTGGGTCCCGAACTGCTCGCCGAGGTCCCGGTCATGGGTGGCGCCGAGGGGGCGGGCAAGCGCCTCGCGCGCTTCGTCGGCGTCGACGGTCCGCGGTGGTTCCTGCGCGGCGTCATCGGGGGAGCGGCCACGACCGACGTCGAAGCCGCGGCGGCTGTCGAAGATCTCTACCGATCGATCGTCGTGGTGCGGGGCGGTTCGCCCATGCCGCCGCGCGACCTGATTCCCCTCCGGATGCCGGCGACCCCCGGCACGGCATGAGCGACGACGCGGCACGCCCGACGCGCGAGGGCGAGAACGTTCCCCTCGAACCGCCCGCCGCGGCCGACAGCCTGAGCGCTGCGCTCGGCAACGCGGCTCGACGCGCGGGCCTGGATCCGTCTGCTCACGCGTCGACCGGCTCGGCCGTGTGGTCGGCGATGGGCGGGTGGCGCGGCATCCTGGAATCGGTCCTGCCGTCGCTGGCGTTCGTCGTGCTCTTCACGGTCACCATCGATCCGACGACGGGGCAGGGGAACCTGTGGCTCAGCCTCGGCGTGTCGGTGGGCATCGCCCTCGTCTTCACGATCGCGCGACTGATCGCGAAGTCCCCGCCGAGCGCCGCCATCGGGGGCCTGCTCGCGACCGTGGCGGCGGCAGTCCTCGCGCTCGTCACGGGCCGGGGCCAGGACAACTTCGTGTTCGGGTTCTTCACGAACGGCGCGTACGGCACCGCGTTCCTGGTCTCCGCCCTGGTGGGCTGGCCGCTGATCGGTCTGGCGGCGGGCTACCTGACGGGGGAGGGCACCAGCTGGCGCGCCGACCGTCGCAAACGCCGGACTTACGTGTGGCTGTCCGTCGCCTGGGCCGCCCTGTTCGCGGCGCGCCTGATCGTGCAGCTGCCGCTGTACTTCGCCGGCGACGTCGTGGCGCTCGGCACGCTCAAGATCGTGATGGGCCTTCCGCTGTTCGCGCCGATGCTCGCCGTGACCTGGCTCACGGTCCGCGCCCTGGGACCTGCTCGCTCCGTTGCGCGCGAAGACTGATACATTTATCTTGATATCAAGATAAATACCCGTCTTCAGCGCGGTTAGGTCGGCCTTCCTGGCAGCGACCGAGCGGCGCGGGGAAGATGGGATTCGCGGGCTGACGCCTGCGCATTCGCCGACGAAGGAGACGATCGTGTCCACGGTTGACAGCTTCGGTGCCAAGAGCACCCTGACGGTCGGCAGCACCGACTACGAGATCTTCCGCATCGACACGGTCGCCGGTCACGAGAAGCTCCCGTTCAGCCTCAAGGTGCTGCTCGAGAACCTTCTCCGCACCGAGGATGGCGCCAACGTCACCAAGGAGCAGATCGAGGCCCTCGGTTCGTGGGTGCCCACGGCCGACCCCGACACCGAGATCCAGTTCACCCCCGCACGCGTGGTCATGCAGGACTTCACCGGGGTGCCCTGCATCGTCGACCTCGCCACCATGCGCGAGGCCGTGACGGCGCTGGGCGGCGACCCGAACAAGATCAACCCGCTCTCGCCCGCCGAGATGGTCATCGACCACTCGGTCATCGCCGACCTGTTCGGCAGCGAGAACGCCCTCGAGCGCAACGTCGAGATCGAGTACGAGCGCAACGGCGAGCGGTACCAGTTCCTCCGCTGGGGCCAGACGGCGTTCGACGACTTCAAGGTCGTCCCCCCGGGCACCGGCATCGTGCACCAGGTCAACATCGAGCACCTGGCCAAGGTCATCTACGACCGCACCGTCGACGGCGTGCTCCGCGCGTACCCCGACACCTGCGTCGGCACCGACTCCCACACCACGATGGTCAACGGCCTGGGCGTGCTCGGCTGGGGCGTCGGCGGTATCGAGGCCGAGGCGGCCATGCTCGGTCAGCCCGTGTCGATGCTGATCCCGCGCGTCGTCGGCTTCAAGCTCTCTGGCGAGATCCCCGCCGGTGTCACCGCGACCGACGTCGTCCTCACGATCACCGACATGCTCCGCAAGCACGGCGTCGTCGGCAAGTTCGTCGAGTTCTACGGCGAGGGCGTGGCCTCCGTGCCGCTCGCGAACCGCGCCACCATCGGCAACATGAGCCCCGAGTTCGGCTCGACCGCGGCGATGTTCCCGATCGACGACGTCACCCTCGACTACCTGCGCCTGACCGGTCGCGACGAGCAGACCGTCGCCCTCGTCGAGGCGTACGCCAAGGAGCAGAAGCTCTGGCACGACCCCGCCCGTGAGCTGGTCTTCAGCGAGTACATGGAGCTCGACCTCTCGACGGTCGTCCCCTCGATCGCCGGCCCGAAGCGTCCCCAGGACCGCATCCTGCTCTCCGAGGCCAAGTCGCAGTTCGAGAAGGACATCCTGAACTACGCGGATGCCTCGGTCTCGGACTCGATCGTCGACCTCGAGGTCGACGGCACCTTCCCGGCATCCGACCCGGGCGCCGTCCCGGGCGAAGAGACCGAGGACGTGACCGGCAGCGATGTGCTCATCTCCTCCGGCCACCCGGTGAACGCGTCGAACCCGGTCAAGGTCACCACCCCCGACGGGCAGTCGTACCTGCTCGACAACGGCGCCGTGACGCTCGCGGCGATCACGTCGTGCACGAACACGTCGAACCCGTCGGTCATGATCGCGGCGGGCCTGCTCGCCAAGAACGCCGTCGACAAGGGCCTGAAGCGCAAGCCGTGGGTCAAGACGACGCTCGGCCCCGGTTCCAAGGTCGTCACCGACTACTACGAGAAGTCCGGTCTCGACAAGGCGCTCGAGGGCCTCGACTTCTACACCGTCGGCTACGGCTGCACGATCTGCATCGGCAACTCGGGACCGCTCATCGAAGAGGTCTCCGAGGCCATCAACGAGAACGACCTCGCCGTGACGGCCGTCCTCTCGGGTAACCGCAACTTCGAGGGACGCATCAGCCCCGACGTGAAGATGAACTACCTGGCCTCCCCGCCGCTGGTGGTCGCCTACGCTCTCGCCGGCTCGATGAACTTCGACTTCGAGACCGACGCACTGGGCAAGGACCAGAACGGGAACGACGTCTTCCTGAAGGACATCTGGCCCGCTCCCGACCAGGTCCAGACGATCATCGACGCGTCCATCTCGCGCGAGCAGTTCATCCAGCAGTACGCCACCGTCTTCGAGGGCGACGAGCGCTGGAAGAACCTGCCCACCCCGACCGGCCCCGTCTTCGAATGGGATGCCGACTCGACGTACGTGCGTAAGGCACCCTACTTCGACGGTATGTCGATGGAGCCCTCGCCCGTCACCGACATCACGGGTGCGCGCGTGATGGCGACCCTCGGCGATTCGGTCACGACCGACCACATCAGCCCGGCCGGCAACATCAAGGCGGGCACCCCCGCCGCGCAGTACCTCACCGAGCACGGCGTCGCGCAGAAGGACTTCAACTCGTACGGCTCACGCCGTGGGAACCACGAGGTCATGATCCGCGGCACGTTCGCCAACATCCGCCTGAAGAACGAGATGGTCGCCGCCGTCAACGACGGCCAGATCATCGAGGGTGGCTACACCCGCGACTTCACGAAGGAGGGCGGCCCGCAGTCGTACATCTACGACGCGAGCCAGAACTACCAGGCTCAGGGCACCCCGCTGGTGATCTTCGGCGGCAAGGAGTACGGCTCGGGTTCGTCGCGCGACTGGGCGGCCAAGGGCACCAACCTCCTCGGCGTGAAGGCCGTCATCACCGAGAGCTTCGAGCGCATCCACCGCTCGAACCTCATCGGCATGGGGGTCGTCCCGCTGCAGTTCCCGGCCGGCGAGAGCTGGAAGTCGCTGGGCCTCGACGGCACCGAGATCGTCTCGATCGAGGGCCTCGAGCAGCTCAACGAGGGCGTCACGCCGAAGACGGTCAAGGTCACCGCCGAGCCGAGCGAGTTCTCGCCCGAGGGCAAGCAGACCGTCACCTTCGACGCCGTGGTCCGCATCGACACCCCCGGTGAGGCCGACTACTACCGCAACGGCGGCATCCTGCAGTACGTGCTGCGTTCGCTGGTCTGACCCACCGCGCGCCGGCCAGGAGCGCCCACCCCGATCCTTCGGGGTGGGCGCTCTTCGCATCCATCGGGCTCGGCCCACGCGAACCGGACCGCGACGACGGCGAACGCCCTCTGTCGCTCATCGTCGAGAGAGCATGCGGACCCGGGACGCAAGCCGTTGCCGGGCCCCGACCAGCCCCCGAGACTAGAATCGACACGTACGCGCGTCCCCGCGCGCACCGCACGAGAGGAGTCTTATGGCTCTCCTACCCGGCATTCACGGCCCCCGTGACCTCGACGGCCTGAGCACCGACGACCTGCGCCAACTGGCCGCGGAGGTCCGCGCTTTCCTCGTCGAGAACGTCTCCCGCACCGGCGGACACCTCGGTCCGAATCTCGGCGTCGTCGAGCTGACGATCGCCCTCCACAAGGTCTTCGACTCTCCGGCCGATCCGATCATCTTCGACACGGGGCACCAGTCCTACGTGCACAAGATGCTCACCGGTCGCCAGGACTTCGCGAACCTGCGCTCGCGCGGCGGCCTCGCCGGATACCCGCAGCGAGCCGAGAGCGAACACGACATCGTCGAGTCCTCCCACGCCTCCAGCTCGCTCAGCTGGGCCGACGGCGTCTCACGGGCCTTCAGTCGCACGGGGCGCCGCGATCGTCACGTCGTCGCCGTCGTCGGTGACGGTGCGCTCACGGGTGGCATGACGTGGGAGGCGCTGAACAACATCAGCGACGACAACGATCGCAACCTCGTCATCGTCGTGAACGACAACGGTCGCTCGTACGCGCCCACCATCGGAGGGATGGCGCGTTACCTCAACCGTGTGCGCACGAATGAGGCCTATCGCACGCTGCACCGCGGCTCCGACACTCTGTTCCGCCGTCTGGGGCCCGCCGCTCGCGCGGTCTACCGTGGCGTCCGCGGCGGCACCCACGGGTTCCTCTCGCGCTTCACCAACAACGAGGCGCTCTACAGCAACCTCGACATCAAGTACCTCGGTCCGATCGACGGGCACGACTTCGAGTCGCTCATCGAGACACTCGAACTCGCCAAGTCCTACGGCGCTCCCGTGATCGTCCACGCGATCACCGACAAGGGAAGCGGTTACGCGCCCGCCATGAGCGACGAGGCCGATCAGTTCCACGCTGTGGGCAAGATCGACCCGGTCACCGGTGAGGCCGTGGGCTCGGGCGGCGGCACGCAGTGGACCGATGTGTTCGCCGAAGAACTCCTCGCCGTCGGTGCCGAGCGAGAGGACGTCATCGCCATGACCGCCGCGATGCTGCGCCCGACCGGCCTGCAGCAGTTCGCCGAACGCTTCCCGGAGCGGGTGTACGACGTCGGCATCGCCGAGCAGCACGCGGTCGCCTCGGCCGCGGGTCTGGCCTTCGGCGGCCTGCACCCCGTCGTCGCGATCTACGCCACGTTCATGAACCGGGCGTTCGACCAGGTCATGATGGACGTCGCGCTGCACAGAGCGGGTGTCACGTTCGTGCTGGACCGCGCGGGGGTCACGGGCCCCGACGGCCCGAGCCATCACGGCATCTGGGACCTCGCCATGCTGCAGCTCGTCCCCGGCATCCGCATCGCCGCGCCGCGCGACGCAACGCGACTGCGCGAGGAGTTCCGCGAGGCCACGGCCATCGAGGACGCGCCGACGGTCGTGCGGTACCCCAAGGGCAAGGTGAACGCCGACGTCGAGGCGATCGAGCGCTTGCACGACGGTGTCGACGTGCTCAGCCGAGGCTCGAGCCCAGACGTCCTCCTCGTCGGTATCGGCCCGATGGTGCACCTGGCTCTCGAGGTCGCGGAGCGGCTGAAGGCGCAGGGGATCGGCGCGACCGTCATCGACCCGCGCTGGGCCATTCCCGTGCAGCCGTCGGTCGTCGACCTCGCGCGCGAGCACCGTCTCGTCATCACCATCGAGGACGGCATCCGTGTCGGCGGAGTGGGCACCCGCGTGCGCCAGGTCCTGCGCGAGGCCGGCGTCGACACGGCGGTCGACGAGCTCGGCATCCCGGACGAGTTCATCGACCACGCCACGCGCGAGCAGATCCTCGAAGATGCCGGTCTCACGGCATCCAAGATCGCCCACGACGTCGTGGCGCAGGTGCTCGGCACCCGCATCCCGATGGCGCGGCAGACGCCCACCGGCTCGATCCCCACGATCGAGGAGTGGGAGAAGTCCCGGCCCTGAAGCCTCTATCGACCACGACGGCGCCGCCCCCTCGGGGACGGCGCCGTCGTCATGTGCCGGGCCTCAGGCTCCGATGCCGCGGATGGGCGGGTGGTGGAACGTGTCGCCGAAGGCGCGCTCCGACGCCCCCTCACGGTCGAGATAGGGCGAGGCCCCGCCGTCGATGAAGGGCCAGCCGGCGCCGAGGATGAGGCACAGGTCGATGTCCTGCACCTCGGGCACCACGCCCTCCTCCAGCATGATTCTGATCTCCTGCGCGAGGCCGTCCTGCACGCGCGCGAGGATCGTCTCGGGCGCGACCGGCGTCTTTCCGGTGATGAGGACCTTCTGCGCGGCCTTCGTCCAACCGGTCATCCGGCCGCCCTTGTCCTTCTCGACGACCTCGGGGAGAGCGGCGAGCTCGTGGAAGTTCTCCGACGAGAAGAACCGCTCGGGGAACGCATGCGCCATCGTGTCCTGCACGTGCGCCGCGACCTTCCAGCCCACCAGGTCGATGAGCTGGAACGGCCCCATCGGAAGACCGAGCGGCGCGAACGCCTTCTCCACGACCGCGATCGGGGTGCCCTCGTACACGGCCCGCGCCGCCTCGCCCATGACCTTCGCCAGCAGGCGATTCACGACGAAGCCCGGGGCGTCGGCGGTGAGCACCGCGTTCTTGCCGAGCCCCTTGGCCACGACGAACGCGGTCGAGAGCGCGGCGTCGCTCGTGGCATCCGTCTTCACGACCTCGATGAGAGGCATGACCGCGACGGGGTTGAAGAAGTGGAAGCCCACGAGACGCTCGGGGTTCTGCAGCACAGAGCCGATCTCGGCCACGGAGAGCGACGAGGTGTTGGTCGCGAGGATCGCGTCCTCGGCGACGATTCTCTCGATCGCCGAGAACACCTCCTGCTTGACGCCGACCTCTTCGAACACGGCCTCGATGACGAAGTCGCAGTCCGCGAACTCCGAACGGTCGGTCGTGCCGTGCACGAGCGCGCGCAGCTGGTTGGCCGTGTCGCCGTCCAGGCGGCCCTTGGCCTCGAGCTTGCCGATCTCCTCACGGATGGATGCCACGCCCTTGTCGACGCGACCCTGATCGAGGTCGGTGATGACGACGGGCACACGCAGCTTCCGCACGAACAGCAGGGCGAACTGCGAGGCCATGAGACCCGCGCCGATGACGCCGACCTTCGTGACCTTCTTCGCCAGCGCCTTGTCGGGAGCCCCGACCGGACGCTTGGCGCGCTTCTGCACGAGGTCGAAGGCGTACATGGATGCCGCGAACTGGTCGCCCGTGATGAGGTCGGCCAGCGCCTCGTCCTCGCGGGCGAACCCCTCGGCCTTCGTGCCGCTCTTCGCCTTGTCGAGCAGGTCGAGCGCGACGTAGGGGGAGCGGGGGACGGTGCCGATCTTGGACTCGAGCATGCCGCGGGCCATCTTGATCGCGATCGGCCACTTGGTCAGTCGCTCGAGCTTGCCGGGCTCATTCTTCCGCTCGACGCGGACGCGACCGGTGAGCACGCCGTCGGCCCACCGCAGCGAGTCCTCGAGGTAGCTGGCCGCCGGGAAGATGGCATCCATGATCCCGAGGTCGAACGCCTGCTGGGGCTTGAGCATCCGGTTCTGCTTGAGCGGGTTCGAGATGACGACCTCGAGCGCGTTCTCGATGCCGATGAGGTTCGGCAGCAGGTACGCGCCGCCCCAGCCGGGGATGATGCCGAGGAACACCTCGGGCAGGGCGATCGCCGCGGCCGACGCATCGACCGTGCGGTAGGTCGAGTTCAGCGCGATCTCGAGGCCACCGCCGAGCGCGAGCCCGTTGACGAAAGCGAACGACGGGACGCCGAGGTCGGACAGTGAGCCGATGACCTGGTGCCCGCGCTGAGCGATGAGCCGGGCGACCTCCTTCGACGGCAGCTTGGCGACGTCGGACAGGTCGGCACCGGCCGCGAGGATGTACTGCTTGCCGGTGATGGCGACGGCGTGGATCTCGCCCGCCGCCGCACGGCGCTTCAGCGTCGCGAGGGTTTCGCCGAGCTCGGCGAGCGTCGCCGGGCCCAACGTGTTCGGACGCGTGTGGTCGCGGCCGTTGTCGAGCGTGATGAGCGCCAGCACGTTGCCCGAGGGCAGGCGCACATCGCGGACGGGGGAGTGGGTGATCACCTCGTCGCCGGTGAGGGCGTCGAGGGGGCTGAAGTCGATCGAGGTGTAGTCGGTCACTTGCGCTTCTTCTTTCCGTCGAAGAACGGGTTCTCCCAGATGACAGAGCCGCCCTGGCCGAGGCCGACGCACATGGCGGTGAGCCCGTAGCGCACGTCAGGCCGCTCGGCGAACTGCGCGGCCAGCTGGATCATGAGACGGACTCCGGATGCCGCGAGCGGGTGGCCGACGGCGATCGCACCGCCCCAGGGGTTCACGCGGGGGTCGTCGTCGGCGATGCCGAAGTGGTCGAGCAGCGAGATCACCTGGATCGCGAACGCCTCGTTCAGCTCGAACAGGCCGATGTCGTCGATCGTGAGTCCGGCCTTCTTGAGGGCCTTCTCGGTCGAGGGGATGGGGCCGATGCCCATGATCTCGGGCTCGACACCGGCGAACGCGAACGACACCATGCGCATCTTCGGCGTGAGACCGAATTCCTTCACGGCGTCGGCACCCGCGAGCAGGCTGATGGTCGCGCCGTCCGTCAGCGGCGAAGACGTGCCCGCCGTGACGCGACCGTGGGGGCGGAACGGCGTCTTCAGCGTCGCAAGACCCTCGACGGTGGTCTCGGGGCGGCGACCCTCGTCCTCGGTCGCGAGGCCCCAGGCGCCGTCGGCATCCTTCACCGCCACCGGCACGAGGTCGGGCTGGATCTTGCCGGCCTCGTAGGCGGCCTGCACCTTGTGCTGGCTCGCGGCGCCAAAACGATCGGCGCGCTCCTTGGTGAGGTGGGGGAACCGATCGTGGATGCGCTCGGCGGTGACGCCCATGTTCAGCGCACCCGGGTCGACGAGCTTCTCGGCTACGAAGCGGGGGTTGGGGTCGACGTTCCCTCCGATGGGGTGACGACCCATGTGCTCGACGCCGCCCGCGAGAGCGAGGTCGTACATGCCGACGCCGATCGAGGCGCCCATCGTGGTGACGCTGGTCATGGCGCCGGCGCACATGCGCTCGACCGCGAGACCCGGCACCGTCATCGGGAGCCCCGCGAGGATCGCCGCCGTGCGACCGAGGGTCAGACCCTGGTCACCGGTCTGCGACGTCGCGGCGATCGCCACGTCGTCGATGCGGTCCTTCGGCACGTCGCCGTTGCGCTCCATCAACCCGATGATCGCCTTGACGACCAGGTCGTCCGCGCGGGTGTTCCAGTACATTCCCTTCTCGCCGGCGCGCCCGAAAGGGGTGCGCATTCCGTCGACGAAGAAGACGTCCGTCATCTCGGCCACTCTGCCTCCAAAGTTTGGGATGACCCCAGCCTAGGAAGGCGGATTCCCGGCGAGGAATCGGTTGTCCGAACCTACGAATCCGTGCCAGAGGCGTCGTCGTCGGCTTTGAGGGAAGCTACAAAGCTATCCGCGATCACCTGTGCGGTCTGGTCAATCTGCCAGGGTCGCGCACCGAGCTCCGCCAGGGCGGCCCCGATGGTCTCGGCGGTCACCTCGGCGGGCGGAGCCCACGCCACCCGACGAAGCGTCTCGGGGGTGAGGAGGTTCTCGGTCGGCATGCGCAGTTCTTCGGCGCGCGCCTCGACGGCGGGGCGAGCCGCCTTCAGCCGACGGTCGGCCTCGGGGTTCCGGTCGACCCACGCGCGGGGCGGCGGGAGTGTGTCGCTGGGGACCCGGTCCGGCGGCAACTCGGTGTCTTCGCGGCCGGCGACGATGGCGTTCCACCAGCGGTCGAGCTGAGTACGGCTGGCCCGCCCGTTGAACTCCTTGACGCCGGCGAGCGCCTGCTTGCTCGCGGGATCCGCGAGCACGGCGGCCACCAGCGCGCGGTCGGGGACGAGCCGGCCGGGGGCGACGTCCTGCTCGCGGGCGTACTCCTCGCGGGCCCACCAGAGCGCACGGGCCACCGCGAGCGCCCGGCGACCGCGCACCGTGTGGAGGCCGCTCATCCGCCGCCACGGGTCTTCACGCGGCGGCTTCGGCAGGCGGTCGAGGACGGCCTGGAACTCCTGCCGCGCGAACTCGGTCTTCTGCTGCTCATCGAGCTCGGCGTCGAGCACGTCCCGCACGTCGATGAGGTGCTCGACGTCGAGAGCGGCGTACTCGAGCCAGGATGCCGGGAGCGGACGGGTCGACCAATCCGCCGCCGAGTGGGCCTTTGCCAACGTGATGCCCAGGGTCTGCTCGACGACGGCGCCGAGACCGACGCGCTCGTGTCCGAGCAGTCGCGCACCCAGCTCGGTGTCGAAGATGCGCGGGGGTTCGAGACCTCGCTCGCGCAGCGACGGCAGGTCCTGACTGGCCGCGTGGAACACCCACTCGATGTCTGCGATCGCGGCCTGCAGCGGCGAGAAGTCCTCGATCGTCGACGGATCGAAGAGGAAGACGCCCGCCTCCCGACGGAACACCTGGATGAGGTACGCGCGCTGCGAGTAGCGGAATCCCGATGCCCGCTCGACGTCCACCGCGACCGGCCCGGTGCCCGCAGCGAGGCGATCGGATGCCGACGCCAGTCCGGCGGCATCCTCGATGACGTTGTACTCAACCACGGGTGGGCCTCCGGGCTCCGAAGACGGCGACGCCCTCCGACCCCGGGGGGAGGCCGGCCAGCATGCACACGAGTTCCGCCCACGCGTCGAGATGGGGGCGGATGGGACCACGCGGCGACCATGACGCGCGAAGTTCGATCTGCGACCCCTCGCCCTGGGACGCGAGGGCCCCGAAGCCGGTCGAGAGGGTCTTGGTGGCGGTGCCCGATTCGGAATGCCGTTCGGCGCCGCGCGAGTCGAGGGCGTCGATGAGCCACGACCACGCCACCTGGGCCAGGAGGGGGTCGATGCCGATCTCGGGCTCCAGCGGCGCCTGCGCGAAGCACACCACACGCCACGCGCCACCCCACGCATCGGGTTCGTCCGGATCGTGCAGCAGGATGAAGCGCCCCGTGCCGAAAGGCGAGTCGGTCGAGTGTTCCTCCGGACGGACATCGCCCGCCAACGCCAGGGAGTGGGGCGCCAGGCCGGCGGGGGAGGGGATCTCGCGCACGACGAAATCGTCACGGAACGTGGCGGCGCGCACCTCCTCCATCGCCCGGGCGAAAGGGGTCGACGCCTCGGGTGAGCCCAGGTCAGTCACGGCCACAGACTAGAGTGAGGCCTCGATGAACGCTCCCAGGCGCGCCGCGCGGCCCGGCCCCTCGCGACGAACCGCATCGATCGCACGCGTGGGGATCGCGACTCTCGCGATGGCCTTCGGGGCGAGCCTCACGGCTCTGAGCGCGGTCTCGTTCCGCATGGCTCGAACCGTCATCACCCCCGCCGGTCGAGTTCCCAACACGCGGATCGTCTCGCTCGACACCGTCGCGCAGACGGTCACCCTCGACCGCACCGACGACACCGCCCTGCCGGGACGGTACGGGCTCTTCACCGTCGGAACCACCGACTATCTGCGGCTGGGGTCGGTGGTCGCCGACGACGGCGCAACGGTCACCCGGAAACTCCTCACCGAGGTCGCCGCCGACGACAGCATCGCCGCCGAGGCGGCTTTCAGCGGCTGGTACTACGACGAACCCGATCAGCTCCGGCTGCCGTACCGGTCGGTGCAGATCGAGACCCCCGTCGGGGCCTGCCCCGCGTGGGAGTTTCCCGCCGACTCGGTTTCCGCCTCCGAAGGGTCCGGCGGAGAGGGGTCCGGCGGAGAGGGGTCCGGCGTCTGGGTCATCCAGGTGCACGGTCGAGGCACGACGCGCGCCGAGACGCTTCGCGCCGTCCCGGTCTTCCACGCCCTCGGCATCACGGCTCTCGCGGTGTCGTACCGCAACGACGGAGAGGCGCCGCAGAGCGCGAGCGGCACCTACGCGCTCGGTGCGACCGAGTGGCGCGACGTCGATGCCGCGATCGAGTACGCCGCGGCCCACGGCGCGCGCCGCATCATCCTCATGGGGTGGTCGATGGGCGGCGCGATGTGCCTCCAGACCGAGGCCTTCTCGACGCATCGAGACCTGATCGCCGGACTCGTCCTGGAATCACCCGTCGTCGACTGGCGCACGGTCCTGCGCTATCAGAGCCGCCTCCTCAAGCTGCCCCGCCCGGTCCTCGGTCTCACCGAGCGCATCCTCGACTCCGCCTGGGGTGCCCGTCTGGTGCGCGGCGAGGCCATCCCCCTCGACCGCCTCGACCGTGTCGCCCACGCGGACGAGCTGCGGCATCCGGTCCTGATCCTCCACAGCGACGACGACGGTTTCGTGCCCAGCGACGCTTCGCACGCCCTCGCGGAGGCTCGCCCCGACCTCGTCACGATGGAGACGTTCGAGGTGGCCCGCCACACGAAGCTCTGGAACTACGACGAGACACGCTTCACCCGCGTGATCCAGGACTGGGTACGACGACAGGGACTCGCGTCGGCAGAGTGAGGGATGCCGCCGCTGGGGCGTCCTGTTCAGGCGCCTGTTGAAGCGCCGCGCTTGGCGGCGACCTGACGCTTTGCGCGCATGAGCATGCCCGTCATGCCCGCGATCCGCAGCGGGCTGACCGCTCGGGTGAGGCCGATGCTCTGCGGGAAATCGTCGGGAACGGCGAGCACCTCGTCGGCCGACAGTCCGGTCAGACCCTGAGCGAGGATGCTCGCGAAGCCCCGCGTGGTGGGAGCCTCGGCGGGCGCGGTCGCGTGCATCGCGACGCGGTCGGCGTCGTCGACCGTGACGATGATGTACACCGGCGACTGGCACTCGGCCACCCGCTCCTGCAGCTCGGGGTGATCGGCGTACTCGGCCGGCACCGCGGGGAGCTCCTGCGAGAACTCCAGCAGGAGCTGCAACCGGTCGGGCTCGTCGAGCTCGAGGAACTCGTCGCGGATCTCGGCCAGGCGGGCGGGGAGGGTGTTCTCGGACATCTCCGTCATCCTCCCACGCCCGCGAACGCCGGGCTCAGCGCGAGGGCACCTCGCCGGGCTCCGATCCCGAGACGATCGGCACACGCACGGCGCTGCCCCACTCGGTCCACGAGCCGTCGTAGTTGCGGACGTCCTCGAAGCCGAGGAGGTGCTTCAGCACGAACCAGGTGTGGCTCGAGCGCTCGCCGATGCGGCAGTACGCCACGATCTTGTCGCCGTCCTTCAGGCCCGCGCCGTCGCGGTAGATGGCATCCAGCTCTTCGCGCGACTTGAAGCCGCCGTCTTCGGCGACGGCCTTGGCCCACGGCACGCTCTGGGCGCTCGGGATGTGACCCGCGCGGAGAGCCCCCTCTTCGGGGTACGCCGGAGCGGAGGTGCGCTCGCCCGAGTACTCCTCGGGGGAGCGCACATCGATGAGCGGGTTGCCGAGGTGCGCGAGCACGTCGTCCTTGTAGGCGCGGATCAATGCGTCGTCGCGCTCGACGATCGGGTACTCGACCGGCTCGCGGGTGGTCGGCTCGGTCGTGAGAGGGCGACCCTCGGCGATCCACTTGTCGCGGCCGCCGTCGAGGAGACGAACGTCCTCGTGCCCGAAGAGCGAGAACACCCACAGGGCGTACGCGGCCCACCAGTTGTTCTTGTCGCCGTAGATGACGACCGTGTCGTCGCGCGCGATGCCCTTCTTGCTCAGCAGCTTCGCGAAGCCCTCGCCGTCGAGGTAGTCGCGCACGACGGGATCGTTGAGCTCGGTGTGCCAGTCGACCTTGACCGCACCGGGGATGTGCCCGGTCTCGTAGAGGAGCACGTCCTCATCGGACTCGACGACGACCAGACCCGGTTGCCCGAGCCGCTGCTCGAGCCACTCGCCGGTCACGAGACGGCCGGGCTCGGCGTAGTCGGCGAACTTGGGGGAGCTGGTGTCGAACTCGACGGTCACGGGAGATCTCCTCGGTCGGGGCAGGGGGTGCGGCGGCATAGGGTGGACACCGCACCATCGACCCTAGATCCGCGGCATGGGGCACGCACCCATCCCGTAAGACTCGGACACAGGACGGCCATGACCTCCACTCCCGCCACGACCGGCCTCATCCACCTGACGGAGCGCGAGCCCGCCGTCACCGGTGCCGAGATGGTGAACGCCCTCGTCCCGCCGCCGCAGTTCGACGGCGCGACCTTCGAGTCGTATCGGGCCGACGATGCCTACCCCTCGCAGCAGGAAGCCAAAGAACTCCTTCAGGCGTTCGCCGGAAAGCAGTCGAGCCCGGCGAAGAAGGGCGGGTTCTTCCGTCGCGCCGAGAAGGTCGCGCCGGTCAAGCCCGGGGTCTACCTCGACGGCGGCTTCGGCGTCGGCAAGACGCACCTGCTCGCGTCGATCTACCACGCGATGCCGGCCCGCCGGAAGTACTTCGGATCGTTCATCGAATACACCGCGCTCGTCGGCGTGCTCGGCTACGCCAAGGCCGTGGAACTGTTCCGCGGGAGCGATCTGCTCTGCATCGACGAGTTCGAGCTCGACGACCCGGGCGACACGATGGTCATGACGCGGCTGCTCGGGGAGCTCGTGGCATCCGGAACCCGGTTGGCCGCGACGTCGAACACCCCGCCCAACGCTCTCGGCGAGGGACGCTTCGCGGCGCAGGACTTCCTGCGTGAGATCCAGTCGATGGCGGACAGCTTCAGGACCATCCGCATCGACGGGACCGACTTCCGTCAGCGTGCGATCGACGGCGAAGCGAAGGTGCTCGGCGACGATGAATACCGGCAGGCGATGGATGCCGCGGCCTCGACCGGAGTGGTATCCGATGACGCGTTCTCCGACCTCGTCGGACACCTCGCCCGGGTGCACCCGTCGCGTTTCATCCGTCTGATCGACGGCGTCGACACGATCGGGCTGCGCGACGTGCAGGTCCTGCACGACCAGTCCGCCGCCCTGCGCCTGGTCGCGTTCATCGATCGCGCGTACGACGCGCAGATCCCGATCCGCGCGACCGGCGTCCCGCTGAACACGGTCTTCAGCGACGAGATGCTCGCGGGCGGGTATCGCAAGAAGTACTTGCGCGCGACGTCGCGGCTCGTCGCCCTTACACACTCTTGATCCAGCGTCCTCATCTGCGCCTCTCGGCCGCGCGAAACGCGATGTTTACGTGAGGCCGATCTCCGTAACGTCCCCGTAACACCTCTCGAACGGAGATGGAAACCGGGGCTGGGAACACTGGGGGGACCCGACGCTACACCTGCGTCCCTGCAGAGAGGTTTCCTCCGAGATGGATCAAGGCAACACCGCATTCATCCTGCTAGCAGCCGCCCTCGTGCTGCTCATGACGCCAGGACTCGCATTCTTCTACGGCGGTCTCGTCAAGGCGAAGAGCGTCATCAGCATGATGATGATGAGCTTCGGCGCGATGGGCCTGATCGGCGTGCTGTGGGTGCTCTACGGCTACGCGATCGCGTTCCCGGCGACCGACGCCGGCGTCACCCAGCTTCCCTGGATGATCGACTGGAACGAGTTCGGTCTCGCCAGTGTCCTCGAGACGCCTGAGGGCGCCGCGTACCCGCCGCTGGCCTTCGTCGCCTTCCAGGCCACCTTCGCCATCATCACCGTCGCCCTGGTCTCGGGCGCCATCGCCGATCGCGCCAAGTTCGGCGCCTGGATGATCTTCGCCTTCGTGTGGTCGACGGTGGTCTACTTCCCCGTCGCCAGCTGGGTCTTCAACTTCGGTCTCGCCGAGGACGGCTCGTTCTCGTACGGCGGCTGGATCACCCACGGTATGCAGGACGTGTTCGGCGTCGGTGCGATCGACTTCGCCGGTGGTACCGCGGTCCACATCAACGCCGGTGCCGCGGCTCTCGCCCTCGCGCTCGTCCTCGGCAAGCGCGTCGGCTTCCAGAAGGGCGCCCACGTCCCCCACAACCCGCCGTTCGTGCTCCTCGGTGCGGGCCTCCTGTGGTTCGGCTGGTTCGGCTTCAACGCGGGCTCCGAGCTCGCCGCTGACGGCACCGCAGCCCTCGCCTTCGTCAACACGATCGCCGCCCCCGCTGCAGCCCTGCTCAGCTGGCTGATCGTCGAGAAGATCAAGGACGGCAAGCCCACCTCCGTGGGTGCCGCCTCGGGCGCCGTCGCCGGTCTCGTCGCCATCACCCCGGCGTGCGCCGCACTGACGCCGATCTGGGCCATCGTGCTGGGTCTCGTCGCCGGTGCCGTCTGCGCCCTGGCGATCGAGCTGAAGTTCAAGCTCGGCTTCGACGACTCGCTCGACGTGGTCGGCATCCACCTCGTCGGCGGTCTGCTCGGAACGCTGTACCTCGGCATTTTCGCCAACACCACCGGCCTCATCTACAGCGGCTCGCTGAACCAGCTGCTGGTGCAGGCGATCGCCGCCCTCGCAGTCCTGGTGTACTCGTTCGTTCTCGCCTTCGTCATCGGCTTCGCGATCGAGAAGACGATCGGCTTCCGCGTCAAGAACGAGGACGAGATCGCCGGTATCGACACCGTGGTTCACGGTGAAGAGGGCTACGTCCTGACCGACGCTCGCGCCTGAGCCTCCTCACCCCGGACGGGGCGTCACCGATTCGTCGGTGGCGCCCCGTCTCTCGTTTTCGCCCCACGCTGCCGTGCGCTGCGCTCCGTCGGAGTCGAGTGCACGGATGCCTAGGGTGGGGGAATGGGAACCACCTCTCGACTCGTGTCGGCTTTCCTCGGGATGTTCCGCTCGACGGCACCGGCCAGGCCGGCCTCTGCGCCCGCACGAGCCGTCACGGCGCCAGCCGACGCCCAGACGCTCGAAATCGAGCCGCCGCGCCACCTCACGATCTCGTACGCCCCGCAGCGCGACAACGCGCCGGACGGGGGAGAGATCGTCTGGACGTGGGTGCCGTACGAAGAGCGCGACGGGCGTGGCAAGGATCGTCCTGTCCTCGTCATCGGACGGGCGGATGCCACCCGCTCGTACGCCCTACGGCTGACCAGCAAGCCGCACGACGGCGATCGGCAGTACCTGTCCCTCGGCACGGGGGAGTGGGACCCGCAGCGGCGTCCCTCGTGGGTCGACATCGAGCAGCTGTACCTCGTGCACGATGCCGGGATGCGTCGAGAGGCCGCCGCCCTGGATCGGCGGCGCTTCGACACGGTCGCGGCCGCGCTGACGGCCCGCTACGGGTGGAAGCGCGGCTGACGACGGCTGTCAGGATGGGTGAATGAGCACCGTTTCACCCATCGTCGTCGACACCGCCGCCGCGGTCCGGATGTGGCAGGAGTACGCCGACGCCCATCCCGACGCCGTCGCCGCCTGTCCCGAGTACACCGTCGAGCACTTCGGCGACTCCGAGAGGCTGGCCGACGAGTTGCTCGCGCACGTGCTCGAGGGGGAGAAACGCGCCACCTCGTCGCTCGTCGCGGAGTACATCGCCGAAGATCAGCAGCTGCCCCGAATCGGCTCGCACTGGATCGCGTGCGATGGCCGCGGGACGCCCCGCGCGATCCTGCGCACGACCGAGATGCGTCTCGGCGTCTTCGGCAGCGCCGACGCGCGATTCGCCTACGACGAGGGCGAGGACGATCGGTCCCTCGAGAGCTGGCGAGTCGAACACCGTCGGTACTGGACGCGGATCTCGGCGGCCCTGGGGCGCGAGTGGTCCGAGGAGAGCGACGAGATCATCTTCGAACGCTTCTCCGTGGCATGGCCGCCGGAGCACGCGGACGCCGGCCGCTGATCGGCGGCGCACTGGAAACGAAGAAGCCCCCGGGGAACCGGGGGCTTCTGTGGTGGGCGATACCAGACTCGAACTGATGACCTCTTCCGTGTGAAGGAAGCGCGCTACCAACTGCGCCAATCGCCCGCATCCCGAACGGGACTCATCGATCGTACCGGATGCCGCGACGTGCTCCGAACCACGTCGGCGAGACACACCCGGGGCGCGCCTGGTTTTGCACCCGTGCTCAGATCGGGTAATGTCTTACGAGTGCTCGGGGCAAGCCCCGGGAACGAAATGCGGATGTAGCGCAGTGGTAGCGCATCACCTTGCCAAGGTGAGGGTCGCGAGTTCGAATCTCGTCATCCGCTCGAGTGAAGGGATCATCGTCAGGGAAACCGACGACAGATCACGACACGTGGGTCGAACCACACACGGTGGCGTGGCCGAGCGGCTAGGCACCGGCCTGCAAAGCCGTTTACACGGGTTCGAATCCCGTCGCCACCTCGCTTCATAACTGAACAGCCTGTACAGGCGCGATTGGCGCAGCGGTAGCGCGCTTCCCTGACACGGAAGAGGTCACTGGTTCGATCCCAGTATCGCGCACCATCGAACCCCCGGATTTCCGGGGGTTTTTTGTTTGTCTGGACCAGTGCGAGACATTCAGAGCGAGAACTGCGAGTTCTCGGGAGAAGACGCCCGCACTTCAGATGGGGGATGGCGCTCCCGAAGTGACCTCGCCCCGCGGCACCGACAGGCCTAGATGATGTCGAAGGGGATGTCGTCGTCTTCGTAGTCGGAGAACGCGTCGCCCGCGCCCCGGCCAGAGGTCCCATCAGCAGTGTCCGAGTTGAGCGCGACTGTCGAGACGGAGATGGCGATGGCCGTCGCGGCGGTAACGAAGAAGGTGAGTCGTTGCCCGCCGTCGGCGGTGACATTGAGGAAGCCGCCTGCCGCGCGGGCTGCCCGGAGGATCTGCTCGCGGAGATCGTCGAGGGCTTCAAGCGGGCCGAGTGCGTAACTCACTCCGTTCACGGTCAGGCTGATTCGCTCGATGCTGCTCCCCATGCACGGCAAGCTAGATCGACCCGGCGGGCCTCGCGACGGGGTTGTGCTCCTGCGGAGCACGATGCACACTCCGGCCCTCTTCGCCCGTCACCGTGCCCGCCGATGCGCCGCTGAGCGGTGAAAAGCCGTCGCCACCCGAGATAATCGGACGGTGACCGAAATCGAGGATTCCCCGCCCCGCCGCTCGCGCCGACAGCTCGAGGCTTGGGTGAAGGAGTTCGAGGACGGTGGTCACTGCATCCCGGGGAGGATTTCGGTCGCCCCACAAGAAGACGCGGACCGCGAGGATACCGGTCTCGTCATCGTGCATCTGCGCAACGCCCCGTCCTCCATCCACATCAAACCCCGCGGATACGACGACCCCATATGGGAGGCGACGCTCTCGGCACAGACCGACGATCACGTCATGTCCGTGAACGACATCGCCAACCTCGCGGCCGAGGTCGTCATCGCGGGCAACCTGTGCGCGTTCCTGCAATGGAAGTCGCTGGACTGGGACCGCAACAGCGGCCGGCATGCCGACTGAGGCGGCCCGTGGAGAGCCTTCGCTCTCGTGAGGCCTGCACGGTCCGACCGGAACGTGATGAATGGATCGAGCCGCAAGGGCGCGAACACGGCCGTGTGAGATCAGCCGCGTCACGAGCGGCCAGGGGTCGCCCACAAGGCCATCCATCGCAGCGTGGTCATCCGGGTCGTGGCATCCTGTCTCCTATGGATGAGCTTCAGGATTCGCCCCCGCGTCGATCGCGTGAGCAGCTCGAAGAGTGGGTGCAGGAGTTCAAAGATCAGGGCCACATCGTGGCGGGCACTCTCCGAGTGGCCCAGCAAGAAGACGCCGACCGGCAGGACACCGGCCTCGTCATCATGAGCCTCCGTAACGCGAAAGCCTCGATCTACATGCAGCCGCGCGGCTACGACGATCCCGTGTGGGAAGCGACGCTCACGGGGCGCCCCGAAGATCTGACGCTCTCGATCCACGACATCGCGTCTCTCGCGGCCGAGCTCGTCGTCGCCGGCAACCTCTGCTCGTTCCTGCAGTGGAAGTCGCTCGAGTGGGACCGCCAGAGCGGATCGCACGGCTGATCCGTATCGAGCCCGTGCGCCGCAAGTCCCACACGCCGACCCGCGACGGCGGCTAGCGTGTTCGCATGACCGTCCCCGACACGCAGTGGCGTGAGATCGCCGCATCGCCGTTCGTCTCGCTCGGAACCTTCCGGCGCAACGGCGCCGAGGTCGCCGTCCCCGTCTGGATCGCCCGCGACGGTGACGAGCTCGTCGTCACGAGTGAACGCAACACCGGCAAAGTCAAGCGCCTCCGCAACGACCCCCGCGTCACCCTGCGCCCGTGCAGCCGCATGGGTTCGGTGGAACCGGATGCCATCACCGTCACAGCGCACGGACGAGTCGCCGGTCCCGCGACCGACGATCGGCGCGCGGACTCGGCGCTGCGGCGGAAGTACGGTCTGCAGTACCGCGCCATCCTCGGATTCGAGGCGCTGGTGCGCAAGATCCAGCGACGTCCGGGCGACCGGGTGATCCTCCGCATCAGTCGCGGAGACTGACGCTACGTCGCGACGCCGCAGGCCACTCCGCGCCGCAGGATGTACCCGAACCGCAGTCTCGCGCAAGGGGGTTTGCTGTTCTTACCGAGTCGCGAAAGCTTGCGGGAAAGCGGCTGGCACCCCCGGCATCCGCGTCCCCCTTCTTCTCGCCGGAAGATGCGCGGTGCGACGGGGTGCCGGCGACGAGGTTCCGTATGGGCAAGTTCATCTACGACGGCAACACGAAGATGGAATTCGAGGACCGGCTCCTCGCGCACCTGCAGGCGGTCATCATGGCCAAGGTGCGCCGAGGGGAGAGCTTTCCGTTCACCTGGAAGGACGACATCAGCACGGGGGGCGGGCGGACGACCGTCTACATCCACCCGCACGTGTCCCTTGTGTTCAAGTACCACGGGAGTCGCACCCCGCAGTTGAGCGCCCCGTGGCTGCACGCTCTGACGTACAACGCCAACTCGGGTCGCGGTCTCTACGTGATTCCCGAGCCCGAGGAATTCACCCCGCGCGAGAGCATGCAGCGCGAGGAGATGGTCTTCCGCGAGGTGCCGAACGAACCGATGGCCGCTGACTCCCAACGCTGACCGGGAATATCACCGCCACGAGCGCGGGTTGTCGCCTCCATGAGCGACTGGATCGAGACCAAGCCCTTCTTCGAGACCACGGCGGTCGCCCACCTGGCGACGCTCATGCGGGACGGCTCTCCCCAATCGACCCCGATCTGGGTGGACGTGGACGGCGAGCGGCTGGTCTTCTTCACGGAGGTCGACACGCTCAAGGACCGCAACCTCCGCCGGGATCCTCGCGTCGCGATCTCGGTGACCGGGGCCGAAAACCCGTACTCGATGGCGTTCGTCCGAGGAGAGGCCGTCGGTCGGCTGGAGGGTGACGAAGCCCTGCCGTACGTCGACCGCATCTCGCATCTGTACGAGGGACGCCCTTACGGAATGCGGGAGGGACTCGCCGTGTGGTTCATCGAACCGCGCAAGGTGTGGTCGCGCACCTACGAGGACTGAGCCTCACAGCGCGAGGGGGAGCACACCCAGCACGAGGATGAGGGGCGCGATCACCGCACCGAGCACGATGAAGCGTCCCCACTTCACCTCGATACCGGCAGCGACCAGGCGATCGTGCCACAGGAGGGTCGCGAGAGACGCCCACGGCGTCACGATCGGACCCGCGTTCACGCCGATGAGCAGGGCCGCCAGGCGGGCGGGGGAGCCCGCGACCGACTCCAGCGCGAGGTAGGCGGGGAGGTTGTTGATGCCGTTCGCGGCCAGAGCGCCCACTCCGGCGACCTGCCAGAGCGAGACGAGGTCGTCTCCGGTGCCGGCGAGCACCGAGGTGACGCGACCGATGCCCAGGGCTTCTAGCGCACCGACGGCGAGGAACAGTCCGCCGGCGAACACCAGCAGCGACCACGGCACGAGACGGATGCCGAGAGCCGCCGGCGCGCGCCACGCGAACGCCGCCACGAGGACGATCGCGGCACCGAGGGCCGGCATCCACGGTTCGAGACCGACCACCAGGAGCGGGAGCAGCGCGACGGTCACGATGCCGGCGACGCGCAGGAGAAGCGGGTCCGACACGGTGGGGGAGGCGGCATCCGGATACGTCTTCGGCAGACGGCGGAGGAACACGAGCGTCAACACCACGACCGAGACGGCGATCGCGATCAGCGCAGACGGCCCGAGCAGGGCGAGGAAGGCCACCGGGTCGTGTCCGCCGCCCAGAGCCTCGGATGCCAACAGATTGGTGAGATTCGACACCGGCAGCACGAGCGAGGCGGTGTTCGCCAGGACGACGGTCACGAAGGCGAAGGGGAGCGGGTCGAGCTTGCGCGCCACGGCCATCGAGACGACGACCGGCGTCAGCAGCACCGCTGTCGTGTCGAGCGAGAGGAACGCCGTCGCGACCGTCGCGAGCGCCACGACCAGCACCCACAGCCACACCGTGCGCCCGCGCGCGACACGGGCGAGGCGCGCGGCCACGACGTCGAAGAGCCCGGCCTTGGATGCCAGCTCCGCCACGATCGTGACGGCGACGACGAACAGCAGGATGGGCCAGACGCGGTCGGCGACGGCGAGGGCGTCATCCGCGGGGAAGACGCCGGTGAGCAGCGCGATGATCCCGAGGATCCAGAGCACGCCGCCGATGATGGCCAAAGTCACCGCTCCACTATGAGGCACGCCGGGTGCCAACGAGGTCACGCCCGCCCGGTAGCCTGGAACCGACCCTTTCAGGAGATGTGCTGTGACTGATTTTCCCGCCGATGGCTTCGCCCTCTTCCCCGACCGATCGGTTGTCGCCCTGCGCGTCAACGGCGAGCTGAAAGACCTCGCCACGACCGTCACGGCCGACGACGAGGTGGAGCCCGTCACGATCGACAGCGCCGACGGCCTGTCGATCCTGCGGCACTCGACGGCGCACGTGCTCGCGCAGGCCGTGCAGCGCGTCAAGCCGCAGGCGAACCTGGGGATCGGCCCGCCCGTCACCGACGGCTTCTACTACGACTTCCAGGTCGACGAGCCCTTCACCCCGGAAGACCTCAAGGTCATCAAGAAGGAGATGGAGCGGATCGTCCGCGAGAACCAGCGGTTCGTCCGCCGTGTCGTCACCGACGACGAGGCCCGTACGGAGCTCGCCGACGAGCCGTTCAAGCTCGAGCTCATCGGGCTCAAGGGCGGGGCTTCGGCAGGCTCAGCCGGCGACATCGCGGAGGGCGCGAACGTCGAGGTCGGCGCCGGCGAGCTGACGATCTACGACAACGTCACCCGCGACGGCGAGACCGCGTGGAAAGACCTCTGCCGCGGACCCCACGTGCCCGGCACGCGCCTCATCGGCAACGGGTGGGACCTCACCCGCATCGCAGGCGCCTACTGGCGCGGCAGCGAGAAGAACCCGCAGTTGCAGCGCATCTACGGCACCGCGTGGCCCACGAAGGACGAACTGCGCGCGTATCAGCACCGCCTCGAGGAGGCCGCGAAGCGCGACCACCGCAAGCTCGGCAAGGAGCTCGACCTCTTCTCGTTCCCCGACGAGATCGGACCCGGTCTCTCGGTGTTCCATCCCAAGGGCGGCATCATCCGCTACGAGATCGAGCGCTACATGCGCGAGCGCCTGCTCGCCAGCGGGTACGAGGTCGTCAACACCCCGCACATCACCAAGGGCGACCTGTTCATGACGAGCGGGCACCTGCAGTGGTACGCCGACGGCATGTACCCCCCGATGGTGCTCGACGAGGTGGTGGATGCCGACGGGCACGTGTCGCGCGAGGGCCAGGAGTACTACCTGAAGCCCATGAACTGCCCGTTCCACAACCTGATCTTCCGCTCGCGCGGGCGCAGCTACCGCGAGCTGCCCCTGCGCCTGAGCGAGTTCGGGTCGGTGTACCGCTACGAGAAGAGCGGCACGCTGTCGGGCCTCACCCGTGTGCGCGGCATGACCCAGGACGACACGCACATCTATGTCACCGCCGACCAGGTGAAGGGCGAACTGACCCACAGCCTCGACTTCGTGCTGCAGACGCTGCGCGACTACGGCCTCAACGACTTCTACCTCGAACTGTCGACGAAGGAGGAGGGCAACCCGAAGTTCATCGGCGACGACTCCCTCTGGGTCGAGGCCACCGAGACGTTGCGCGAAGTCGCCGAGGCGTCGGGCCTCGAGCTCGTGCCCGATCCGGGTGGGGCGGCGTTCTACGGCCCGAAGATCTCGGTTCAGGCGCGCGACGCCATCGGCCGCACGTGGCAGATGTCGACCATCCAGCTCGACTTTAACCAGCCCGAGCGCTTCGAGCTCGAGTACACCGGACCCGACGGCGAGAAGCACCGGCCCGTCATGATCCACCGCGCCCTCTTCGGCTCGGTCGAGCGCTTCTTCGCGATCCTGCTCGAGCACTACGCCGGCGCGTTCCCCGTGTGGCTCGCGCCCGTGCAGGTCGTTGCCGTGCCGGTCGCCGCCGAGTACGGCGACTACCTGCAGGGCATCGTCGCCGACCTCAAGACCAAGGGCGTCCGCGCCGAGGCCGACCACAGCGACGACCGCATGCAGAAGAAGATCCGCACGCACACCACGCAGAAGGTGCCGCTCATGCTGATCGCCGGCGAGCAGGACCGCTCGAACGGCACGGTCTCGTTCCGGTTCCGTGATGGAACCCAGCTCAACGGCATCCCGGTCGACGAGGCCGTCGCGCGCATCACCGGCGCCATCGCGGCTCGCACGCTCGTGAACACCGCGGAGGATCTCGCGTGACGAGCGATCCGGATGCCGTCGCGGCCGACGAGGCGTCTCTCGTCGACGCCGCGACGCTTCCGGGAGTGCCGGACGAGTTCCAGCGGCTGTGGACCCCGCACCGCATGGCGTACATCTCGGCGGGTCGCGAGCCGATGGAGCAGAACTGCCCGTTCTGCGCGGCGCCCGGCAAGTCCGATGAGGACGGCCTGATCGTCGCGCGCGGGAAGACCGCCTACGTGCTGCTCAACCTCTTCCCGTACAACTCGGGTCATCTGCTGGTGTGCCCGTACCGTCACATCGCCACGTACGACCAGGCGACCGACGAAGAGGTGGCCGAGATCGGCGCGCTGACCCAGCGCGGGATGCGCGTGCTGCGCGCGGTGTCGCGGTGCGACGGCTTCAACCTCGGCATGAACCAGGGCGCGATCGCGGGGGCCGGTGTCGACGCGCACCTGCACCAGCACATCGTGCCGCGGTGGGCCTCGGATGCGAACTTCTTCCCGATCATCGCCAAGACGAAGGCGCTGCCGCAGCTCCTCGGCGACGTCCGCCGGACGGTCGCGGACGCCTGGGCCGACTGACCGCACCCTCACCCTGGCGGGCACGCCCGCCCGAGGGCGGGCACCCGCTGACGTCTTTTGGCGCTGATGCGCGCTTCTCGGCGCTCGCCTGGTCCATCTGAGCCAAACGAAGCGACGCCCGCTCGCCTGTTTGCCTCGGATGGTCACCAGCGTCGCGCAGCACCGACGATCTTCGGCAAACGAATCCCGGCGGCGAACGCGCGACCTCAGCGCACCTGGCGCACCGAGAACTGCAGGCGCGGGTGGGCGTAGGCCTCCTGCGACTCGATGAGACGCAGCTCGCGCGAACCCGACTCGTACGTGTTCGTCAGCAGATCGAAGACGCTGGATGCCGTACGCGCCAGCGCATCGGCCGCGTCGCCGCCGCTGCGACGGTAGTGCGCCGTGAACAGCGCCGCGGTCACGTCGCCGGATCCGTTGGCCTTCATCGGGATGAGCGGGGTCTGCACGATCCAGGCGCCGTTGTCGTCGACGACCATCATCTCGATCGTGTCGGCCTCGCGGTCCGGACGCTCGACGCTCGTCACGAGGATCGTCCGCGGCCCGCGGGCGCGCAGCGCATCGGCGGACTCGAGGGTCGAGTCGATGCTGCCCGGCTCCGTGCCGGTGAGGAAGCCGAGCTCGAACTGGTTCGGGGTGAGGATGTCGGCGACGGGGACGACGCGCTCACGCAGGAGCTCGGGGATCGCGGGGGCCACGAAGCATCCCGACTTGGCGTTGCCCATGACCGGGTCGCAGGCGTAGACGGCATCCGGATTCGCCTTCTTCACCCGCGCGACGGTGTCGATGATGACGTCGGCGATGCCCTCGCCGCCCTGGTAGCCCGAGAGCACGACGTCGATCTCGGGGAAGATCCCGCGCTCTTCGATGCCGGTGATGACCGCGGCGACGTCGTCGGGGGAGATGAGCGGACCGCGCCATGCCCCGTACCCGGTGTGGTTCGAGAAGTTGACCGTGTAGACGGGGAGAACCTCGACGCCGATGCGCTGGAGGGGGAACACCGCGGCGGAGTTGCCGACATGCCCGTACGCGACGGCGGACTGGATCGAGAGAACCTTCATGCGTCGATCCTTCCACCTCGAGCGGCCGGTCGACGCGTTCCCGCGGCGGCGGCGATGTCATCGGCCAGTGTCCGCGCCGCGGTGTCGTCGAGGTCGTGCACGGTCAGCCGGAGGAACGACCCGGACGTACCGGAGGAGAGGAAGAACGGATCCCCCTCTCGAACGAGCCAGCCTCGGCGCATGAGGTCGTTGCGCACCGTCGCCGCGGGAACGGGGAGGGGCACCCAGAGATTGAGGCCGTCGCCCGGGGCGACCGGCAGTCCGCGTTCGCTCAGCGCGCGGGCGAACGCCGCATTGCGGTCGGCGTAGTGGACCGCGGCGCGCTCGATGTCGGCTCGGACGGCGTCGTCGGTGACGAGCGCGTGCGTCATGCGCTGGAGGATGTGGCTCACCCACGTCGTCCCGGGCGTGAGCCGCACGGCGAGTCCGTCGGCGGTGTCGGGATCGGATGCCGTGACGGCGAGGCACGTGTCCGGTCCGAGGAACTTCGACATCGAGCGGATGCGCGCCCACCGGCGCTGCCCTGACCCGATGACGGAGTGGAGCGGCGCGCGGGAGAGCAGCGAGAAATGATCGTCCTCGATGACGAGGACGTACGGATGTGCCGCCAGCACGTCGCGGAGGGCCGCGGCGCGCTCGGCGCTGAGGCTCGCTCCGGTCGGGTTGTGGGCGCGAGGCGTCACGATCACGGCTCTCACGCCGGCGTCGAGCGCCGCACGGAGTCCCTCGACGGTCATCCCGTCGGTATCCACCTCCACCGGGATCGCGCGATACCCTCCCGTCCGCACCGTGTGCAGCGCGGAGAGGAAGCACGGGTCTTCGAGAGCCACCGCATCGTCTCGCTGCAGCGCTTGTGCAAGGAGCCGCTCGATCGCGTCGCTCGCGCCGCTGGTGACCGTGATGCGCAGATCGTCGTGGGCGAGCTGGTCCGCCATCCAGTCGCGCGCCCAGGCCTCGAGCCCCGGGTCGATGACCGGTTCGCCGTACAGCACGGGACGGGTCGAGCGGACGAGGGCGCTCGTGGGGTCGGGGATGAGCGCCGGGTCGGGGTTGCCGGTCCCGACGTCGCGCAGCACCGTGTCCGGCGCGTATCCCTCCTGCGCCACGGTCGTGCGGTCGGCCACGCGTGTGCCCCCGCGCCCGCGCGCCTCGACGAGGCCGGCCTGCGCGAGCTGCCGGTACGCCGCGACGACAGTGTTGCGGTTGACGCCGAGGTCGGCCGCGACGGTCCGGACCGACGGCAGGAGCGTTCCTGGCGCGAGTTCTCCGCGTTCGATGCGCTCACGCAGATCCGTGGCGATCTCGGATGCCGACCGGCCGGTGATGTCGATGGTCATGTGCCCCCTCGGTCGTGAACCACCCTATGGCCTGAGCCATGCTACGTTTTGGCCTAAGCCAAAAGAAGCGCGACCCGACGCGCCGCACATCGCGCCCCGAGCGCGGAACGGAGTGGATATGACCGACACCGGAACCTCGCGCGTCAAGCGCGGTCTCGCCGAGATGCTCAAGGGCGGCGTCATCATGGACGTCGTCACCGCCGAGCAGGCCCGCATCGCAGAAGACGCGGGCGCCGTCGCGGTCATGGCGCTCGAGCGTGTGCCCGCCGACATCCGCGCCCAGGGCGGCGTCGCCCGCATGAGCGACCCCGACCTGATCGACGACATCATCGCGTCGGTGTCGATCCCGGTCATGGCGAAGGCCCGCATCGGCCACTTCGTCGAGGCCCAAATCCTGCAGGAACTCGGCGTCGACTACATCGACGAGTCCGAGGTGCTCTCGCCCGCCGACTACGTGAATCACATCGACAAGTGGAACTTCACCGTGCCGTTCGTCTGCGGGGCGACGGGCCTCGGCGAGGCGCTGCGCCGCATCACCGAGGGCGCCGCAATGATCCGGTCGAAGGGCGAGGCCGGTACCGGCGACGTCTCCGAGGCGACCAAGCACATCCGCACGATCACGGGCGAGATCAACGCGCTCCGCGCCAAGACGAAGGACGAGCTGTACGTCGCAGCCAAGGAGCTGCAGGCCCCGTACGAGCTCGTCGCCGAGATCGCCGAGACCGGGAAGCTCCCCGTCGTGCTGTTCACCGCCGGGGGAGTGGCCACCCCCGCCGACGCGGCCATGATGATGCAGCTCGGCGCCGACGGTGTCTTCGTCGGTTCGGGAATCTTCAAGTCGGGCAATCCCGCCGAGCGCGCCGCCGCGATCGTGAAGGCGACCACCTTCCACGACGACCCGAAGATCGTGGCCGAGGCCTCGCGCGGACTCGGTGAGGCGATGGTCGGCATCAACGTCGCCGACCTCCCCGCTCCGCACCGCCTGGCCGAGCGTGGCTGGTAACAGCCTCCGGGTCGGCGTCCTCGCTCTGCAGGGCGACGTGCGCGAGCACCTCGCCGTGCTGACGGCCCTCGGCGCCGACGCGCGACCCGTGCGTCGGCCCGAGGAGCTCGCCGCCGTGGAGGGCCTCGTGCTCCCCGGCGGCGAGTCGAGCGTCATCGACAAGCTCGCGCGCGCGTTCGGGCTCTTCGACCCGATCCGCGCGGCGATCGCGGACGGGATGCCGATGTACGGCACGTGCGCCGGACTCATCCTGCTCGCCGACCGCATCGACGGCGCGATCACGGGCCAGCAGACGTTCGGCGGCCTCGACGTTCGCGTGCAGCGCAACGCCTTCGGCTCCCAGACGCAGTCGTTCGAGACCGACCTCGCGGTGCCCGCCCTCGGCGACCCGCCGGTCCATGCCGTGTTCATCCGGGCGCCCGCGGTCGTCGAGTGGGGTCCGGATGCCGAGCCCCTGGCATCCCTTCCCGACGGACGGGTCGTGGCGGTCGAGCAGGGGCGACTGCTCGGCACGGCGTTCCATCCCGAATCCACCGGCGAGACGCGCTTCCACGAGCGCTTCCTCGTGCATGTCCGCGAGCGACGCGGGGCGGGCGCACCCGCGTTCTAGACTGGAACCTATGTCCGGACACTCCAAATGGGCCACGACCAAGCACAAGAAGGCGGTCGTCGATGCCCGCCGCGCCAAGTCGTGGGCCAAGCTCATCAAGAACATCGAGGTCGCGGCCAAGCTCGGCGGCGCCGACCTGCAGGGCAACCCGACCCTCTTCGACGCCGTCCTGAAGGCCAAGAAGACCTCGGTCCCCAAAGACAACATCGACCGCGCGATCAAGCGCGGTGCGGGAATCGGCGGCGAGGCTGTCGAGTACACCTCGATCATGTACGAGGGCTACGGCCCCAACGGCGTCGCGTTCCTCATCGAGTGTCTGACCGACAACAAGAACCGCGCGGCGGCCGAGGTGCGCACCGCGCTCAGCCGCAACGGCGGCACGCTGGCCGACCCGGGCAGCGTCGCGTACAACTTCAGCCGCAAGGGCGTCATCGTCGTCCCGTCCGAGGGCACGACCGAAGACGACGTGATGCTCGCGACCCTCGAGGCCGGTGCCGAGGAGATCGAGCCGCACGGTGACGGCTTCGGCATCATCACCGAGGCGAGCGACCTCGTGACGGTGCGTTCCGCTCTGCAGGAGGCCGGCATCGAGTACGACTCGGCCGACGTCGAGTTCGTCCCCTCGTTGAAGATCGAGGTCGACGCCGACACCGCCCGCAAGGTGTTCCGTCTGATCGACGCACTCGAAGACAGCGACGACGTGCAGAACGTCTACACGAACTTCGACCTCACCCCCGAGGTGCAGGCCGAACTCGAGAACGACGAGTAAGGGCGCGCCCTGACCTCGAGCACGGCCCCTGCGCTTAGCGTGGGGGCCGTGTCTCGTTCCCTCCGCGTCCTCGGTATCGATCCCGGCCTGACCCGCTGCGGGATCGGCGTCGTGGACGTGTCGCCGAACCGGACGGCCTCACTCGTGCACGTCGGGGTCGTGAGGTCGTCGACGACCGATCCGATCGAGAAGCGTCTCGCGACGATCGCCGCCGGCATCCGCGAGATCCTCTCCGCGCACGACCCGCACGTGGTCGCCGTCGAGCGCGTCTTCGCGCAGAACAACCGCCACTCGGTGATGGGCACCGCCCAGGCCAGCGGTATCGCCCTCCTTCTGGCGGCGGAGCACGGCATCCCGGCCGCCACCCACACGCCGAGCGAGGTCAAGGCGGCGATCACCGGTTACGGCTCGGCCGACAAGCTGCAGGTGCAGACGATGGTCGCGCGCGTCCTCCGCCTCGACGCGCTGCCGCAGCCCGCGGACGCGGCTGACGCCCTCGCGATCGCTCTCTGCCACGCATGGCGCGGGGGTCCCGCCACCGCGACGGGGGAGACGACGCTCACGCCCGCCCAGCGAGCGTGGCGGGATGCCGAGAAGCGGCGTTCTCCCCAGCCTCGTGTCGCTCGAACACATGTACGAAGCGATGCGTAAGCTGAAGGCATGATCTCTTCGCTCCACGGCACGGCGGCCCACGTCGCCGACGACTCCCTCGTCATCGTGGTGGGCGGCGTGGGCTTCTCGGTGGCCGTCACCTCGCAGTACGCGCGCACCGTGCACGTCGGAGACGACGTCCATGTGCACACGAACCTGATCGTGCGCGAAGACGCCCTCTCGCTGTACGGCTTCGAGAGCCGCGAAGAGCTCACGGTCTTCACGCAGCTGATCAGCGTCACCGGCGTCGGGCCGAAGTCCGCCCTCGGCGTGCTGTCGTCGCTGACGGTTCCGCAGATCGCGCAGGCGGTCGCCGACGACGACGATGCCCCCTTCCGACGCGTCTCGGGCATCGGACCGAAGACCGCGAAGCTGATCGTGGTCCAGCTCGCCGGCAAGCTCGCCGTCGTCCCCGCGGCCGCCCCCGCAGCCGTCGCCGCGCACGGGCACGTGCCCCTGCAGGTCACTCAGGCCCTCGTGGGTCTCGGCTGGACGGAGCGCACAGCCGCCGAAGCCGTGGCATCCGTGGCCGAGGGCGCCTCCGAGAGCGACCGCTCCTCGGTGCAGGCGCTCCTGCGCCTCACGCTCGCGCTCCTCGGTCCCGCGCGCAAGGAGACCGTGGGTGGCTGACGTCCGCGACGCCGGAACCCCCGACGACGAGACCGAGCTCGCGATCGAGGGGGCGCTGCGCCCGACCTCGCTCGCCGAGTTCGTCGGGCAGCAGAAGGTGCGCGGGCAGCTCCAGCTGTTGCTCGACGCGGCGCGCATCCAGCAGCGCTCACCCGACCACATCCTGCTCTCGGGCCCGCCGGGGCTCGGCAAGACCACGCTGGCGATGATCGTCGCGCACGAGAGCGGGCGACCGCTGCGCCTCTCGAGCGGACCGGCGATCCAACACGCGGGGGATCTCGCCGCATTGCTCTCATCGCTCACCCCGGGTGAGGTGCTGTTCATCGACGAGATCCACCGCATGGCGCGGTCGGCCGAAGAGATGCTCTACCTCGCGATGGAGGACTTCCGCATCGACATCATGGTCGGCAAGGGGGCCGGGGCGACGAGCATTCCCCTCGACCTCTCGCCGTTCACCCTCGTCGGGGCGACGACTCGCGCGGGACTCCTGCCCAATCCGCTGCGCGACCGCTTCGGCTTCACGGCGCACCTCGAGTACTACGAGCCCGAAGAGCTGGAGCAGGTCGTCTCGCGATCGGCATCCATGCTCGACGTCGGGCTCCCCGGCACGGCGCGGTCCGAGATCGCCCGACGCTCGCGAGGCACGCCGCGCATCGCGAACCGCCTGCTGCGGCGCGTGCGCGACTATCTCGTCGTCCACGGGCCCTCGGCCGGCACCGACGACGGACACGCCGACGTGCGTACCGTCGGCGCCGCTCTCGACCTCTACGACGTCGACGCCATCGGGCTCGACCGCCTCGACCGCGCCGTTCTCGATGCGCTCGTCCGACGCTTCCGCGGCGGCCCCGTGGGCCTCAGCACCCTCGCCGTCGCGGTCGGCGAAGAACCCGAGACGATCGAATCGGTGGTGGAGCCCTACCTCGTGAGGATCGGCTTCATGGGTCGCACGCCCCGAGGGCGCGTCGCCACCCCCGAGGCGTACGACCACCTCGGCGCTCCCCACCCTGACGGCCTGCTCCGGTTCAGCCAGGGGTGATGACCTATACTCGGCGAGGGATTCCCCGACCCCCGCTTGACTTACGCTAGGCAGTGCCGCACGGCGCGCCTGACTCGAAAGGTGCACCGCCTCCATGGATTTCGCGACCTTCTTCGGCCAGTACGGCCTCATCATTCTGCTGATCGGCCTGCTGATCTTCATGTTCTGGAGCTCGCGCCGCCGCATGCAGAAGCAGAAGCTCGAGCTGGAAGAGAAGGCGCGTCAGACGGTCCCCGGCGCAGAGGTCCTGCTTCAGGGCGGGCTGTACGGCACAATCGTCGAGTACGACGCTGAAGACCTCGACAAGCCGGCTCACGTCGAGATCGCTCCCGGCGTCGTCATCAAGGTGCACAGCCAGGCCGTCCTCCGCATCGTCGACCCGACCTCGGGCACCGTCACCGAAGACGAGTTCATCGAGGCGGAAGAGACCGAGGCCGAGTACATCGCGGGCGTCGCCGACGGCGACATCACCTCGATCAGCGACGACCACCGCGCCGCACGTCAGGCCGCCGAGGCCGACGCCGACCGCACCGACAAGGACCGTCCGCAGGCCTGACGCCTCGACCGTTCGTTCTTCCGTTCCGCCGCATAGAAAGCCGACTCCGTGGCGCCCTCTCCTCCCGTCCGCCATGCCTGGCGTGTTCTGACCGGTCTCCTCGCCATCACGGCGGTGCTGTTCGGTCTCAACGCCCTCGGCGTGTACGCCTTCAAGGCGAGCTCCTGGACCCCTGACCTCGCCCTCGACCTGCAGGGCGGAACGCAGATCATCCTGCAGGCACAGACCACGGACGGCGCCGCCCCGGACTCCGAGCAGCTTCAGCAGGCGGTGTCGATCATCCGCCAGCGTGTCGACGCCTCGGGTGTCGGAGAGACCGACATCGCCACCGAGGGAAGCGACAAGATCGTCGTGCAGATCCCCGGCGAAGCGGACGAGGCGACACGTCAGCGGATCCAGAGCTCCGCGCAGCTGCAGCTGCGCCCCGTGCTGTTCACCGGCTCGCCCGCCACGACGTTCGTCGGCGACGACGGCAACACGACGCCGTATCCGACGCCGGACCCGAATCTGCCCGCGACGCCGACCGCGTCCCCGACGGACGGCAGCGACCCGGCGTACATCACCCCGGCGCTGCAGGCGCAATTTCTCGCGTACGACTGCGCGAACCCGCCGAGCAACCCCGCCGACGCCCCCGCGGATCAGCCGATGATCACGTGCGGCCTGCAGGACGGGACGAAGTACATCCTCGGTCCCGTCGAGATCGACGGAAACGACATCGCGGATGCCACGAACGGCCAGGAGCAGAACACCGGCCGCTGGGCCGTGAACCTCGTCTTCAACGACCAGGGCACCGAGAAGTTCGGCCAGATCAGCCAGCGCCTCTACGGCAAGCAGGCCCCGTTCAACCAGTTCGCGTTCGTCCTCGACGGCTCGGTCCTGTCGGCTCCGTCGATGAACGGCATCATCCTCGACGGCCGCCCCAGCATCACGGGCAGCTTCACGCAGGAGTCCTCGAAGGCGCTGGCCGACCAGCTGAAGTACGGCGCTCTGCCCCTGAGCTTCAATGTCGTCAGCTCCGACACTGTCTCGGCAACCCTGGGCTCCCAGCAGCTGCAGGTCGGCTTCATCGCGGGTCTCATCGGTCTGGCACTCGTCGCGGTCTACTCGCTCGTGGTCTACCGCGCGCTCGGAACGGTGATCATCGCGTCGCTCGGCGTGATGGCCGTGCTCACCTATGTGATGCTCTGCATCCTGGCCTGGCGCATGGGCTTCCGCCTGTCGCTCGCCGGTGTGGCGGGCCTCATCATCACGATCGGCTTCACGGCGGACTCGTTCATCGTCTACTTCGAACGAGTACGAGACGAGCTGCGCGACGGCAAGTCGATCACGGCCGCGGTCGAGGACGGGTGGTCGCGCGCCAAGCGCACGATCTACATCTCGAAGTCGATCAACATCCTCGCCGCCGTCGTGCTCTACATCCTCGCGGATGCCACGGTGAAAGGCTTTGCCTTCACCCTGGGGCTCACGACCGCGATCGACATCGTGATCTTCATCCTGTTCACTCACCCGGTGATGCAGTTGCTCGCCCGCACGCGGTTCTTCGGCTCGGGGCACCCCCTGTCCGGCATGGACCCCGAAGCCCTCGGCGCCGTCTACCGCGGTCGCGCGCAGTTCCGGGCGCCGATCGCCGACAGCGGCCGTACCAAGCGCTCGCGCGGCGAGGCCCAGCGTCGCCAGACGATCGCGGAACGCAAGCAGGCCGAGCTCGCCGCCGCCCGCGGCGATAGCCGCTCGACGAAGGAGGGAGACGACTGATGCGCTCCATGACGCAGCTCGGTAACGACCTCTACTCCGGGAAGACCTCCTTCCCGTTCGTCCAGCGTCGCCGGATCTGGTTCCTCATCGCCGCGCTCCTCGTGATCGGCGCGGCTCTCGTGCCCCTCGCGCGGCCCATCCAGTTCTCGATCGAGTTCACCGGTGGCTCGCAGTTCACGGTGTCGAATCCGTCCACGTTCGACCAGTCGCTCGCGACGCAGGCCGTGACCTCGGTCGTCCCGGGAGCGACGACCCGCGTCACTGTGATCAGCGACTCCGCCGTCCGCGTGCAGACCGACCAGATGAGCAACGACGAGACGCAGGCCGTGTCAGCCGCCCTCGCCGACGCGTACAAGGTGCCCACGTCCGAGGTCACCAACTCCTTCATCGGAGCGACCTGGGGTGCGGACGTCACGCGCCAGTCGTTGTGGGGTCTCGCGATCTTCCTCGCCCTGACCTTCCTCATCCTGGCGCTGTACTTCCGCACGTGGAAGATGTCGGTCGCGGCGATCATCGGCCTCGTCGACGTGCTCGTCATCACGGTCGGGATCTACGCCCTCTTCGGATTCGAAATCTCGCCGGCCGCCGTCATCGGGTTCCTGACGATCCTGTCGTACGCCCTGTATGACACGACGGTCGTGTTCGACAAGGTGCGGGAGAACACGAGGGAAGACGGAGAGATATCCGGGCGCACCTTCGCGGAGTCCGTCAACCTCGCCGCCAACCAGACCCTCATCCGGTCGATCAACACGACGGTCGTCGCCGTCCTGCCGATCGGCGCGATTCTCTTCATCGGTGTGCCTCTGGGGGCGCGCACGTTGAGCGACATCTCGCTGTCGATCTTCGTGGGGACCCTCGTCGCCGCATACTCGACGCTCTTCGTCGCCGTTCCGCTCTACGCCCTGCTGCGTGAGCGCGAGCCGGCGATCGCTCAGCGCGACGCTCGCGTGCGGTCCGCGCGTGAGAAGGCGGGCGTCCCCGCCTGACGGCGGGGGCCCGCTCCGCCGGGCGTAGGATTGATCGACTGACGTCACGACGGGGGAGGGCACCGATGACCGAGACCACGGCCTCCGCTCCGCCGCCGCCGTCGTCGCTTCGACGGCTCGTTCCGCGCATCTTCTCCCGCGCCGCGCGTCGCGACGACGTCGACAAGCTCCTGCGCACGGTCCGCACGCACCACCCCAAGGGCGATCTCGGCATCATCGAACGCGCCTATGCGGTCGCCGACAAGGCGCACGACGGTCAGAAGCGCCAGAGTGGCGAGCCGTACATCACGCACCCCCTGGCCGTGGCGCAGATCCTCGCCGAACTCGGCCTCGGGCCCAAGGCGATCGCAGCCGCACTGCTCCACGACACCGTGGAGGACACCGGCTACCCCCTCGACGAGCTGGCCGCCGACTTCGGCGACGAAGTCGCCATGCTCGTCGACGGCGTCACCAAGCTCGACAAGGTCAAATACGGCGACAGTGCGCAGGCCGAGACGGTCCGGAAGATGATCGTCGCGATGTCGAAAGACATCCGCGTGCTCCTCATCAAGCTGGCCGACCGCCTCCACAACGCTCGTACGTGGGGCTTCGTCCCCCCGCACAAGGCAGCGAAGAAGGCCACCGAGACCCTCGAGATCTACGCGCCGCTCGCGCACCGTCTCGGCATCCAAGCCATCAAGAGCGAACTGGAAGACCTCTCGTTCGCCGTGATGCATCCGAAGCTCTACGCCGAGATCGAGAGCCTGGTCAAGCAGCGCACCCCGCAACGCGAGCAGTACGTGCAGAACGTGATCGACGCCGTCGACGCCGATCTCCGCGAGCTCCGCGTGCGCGGTCGCGTCATGGGCCGGCCGAAGCAGCTGTACTCCGTCTATCAGAAGATGGTCGTGCGAGGTCGCGAGTTCGACGACATCTACGACCTCATCGGCATCCGCATCCTCGTCGGCACGGTGCGCGACTGCTACGCGGTGCTGGGCGCGATCCACGCGCGGTGGACCCCGCTTCCTGGGCGCTTCAAGGACTACATCGCGACACCGAAATTCAACCTCTACCAGTCGTTGCACACGACGGTGATCGGTCCCGGCGGGCGCACGGTCGAGATCCAGATCCGCACGCACGAGATGCATCAGCAGGCCGAGTTCGGCGTGGCGGCGCACTGGAAGTACAAAGAGCGCATGGCGGGCGGAAAGGCGGATGCCAAGGCCGTCGACGCCGACATGGCGTGGATCGCGCACATCTCCGACTGGCAGGCCGAGACCGCCGACCCGGGGGAGTTCCTCGATTCGCTGCGCTTCGAGATCGGCGCGAAAGAGGTCTACGTCTTCACCCCGAAGGGCCGGGTCATCGGGCTGCCCGCGGGAGCCACGCCGGTCGACTTCGCGTACGCAGTGCACACGGAGATCGGGCACCGCACGATGGGTGCGAAGGTCAACGGTCGTCTGGTGCCGCTCGAGACGGCCCTCCAGAGCGGCGATGTCGTCGAGGTCTTCACGTCGAAGAACCCCGACGCGGGTCCGAGTCAGGACTGGCTCGGATTCGTCAAGAGCACCCGCGCGCGCAACAAGATCCGCGGGTGGTTCACGAAGGAGCGCCGCGAAGAGGCGATCGAGCAGGGGAAGGACTCCATCGCCCGCGCGATGCGCCGGCAGAACCTGCCGCTGCAGCGCTTGATGAGCCAGGACTCGTTCACCGAGGTGGCGCGACAGTTCCACTACGAGGACGTCTCAGCGCTCTACGCTGCGGTCGGGGAAGGCCACGTCTCGACGCAGTCGGTGATCGAGAAGGTCACCGCGCTGGTCAGTGAGGAAGACACCTCGACCGGTCCGATCGACCTGCCGCAGGTCGGTCGCCGTCGCACCCCGCGCAACAGCGATTCGGGCGTTCTCGTCCGCGGAGCCCCCGACATCCTCGTCAAGCTCGCGAAGTGCTGCACCCCGGTGCCGGGCGATGACATCGTCGGATTCGTCACGCGCGGCAGCGGCGTCTCCGTGCACCGCGGCGACTGCACGAATGTGAAGTCGCTGAAGGAAGATCCCGACCGGCTCATCGACGTCGAGTGGGCGCCGACCACGAAGAGTCTGTTCCTCGTCCAGATCCAGGTCGAGGCGCTCGATCGCTCCGGACTGCTGAGCGATGTCACGCGCGTCCTCAGCGAGCACCACGTCAACATCCTGTCGGCGACCGTGTCGACCTCGAACGATCGTCTCGCGTTGAGCAAGTTCGTCTTCGAGATGGGCGACACCGTGCACCTCGATCGGGTCCTGAATGCCGTGAGACGCATCGACGCCGTCTACGACGTCTACCGCGTCACCTCGTCGTGACGCTCGCCGCTTCCTAGCCTTCCACGCGTCGTCGGGGGCGGGTCGTCGCCCGAGGCGTCTTCGTGCGCGGCATCCCCAGGCAGCGCGTCGGCGAGCATCATGCCGTCGAGGACATCGAGGGCGCGACGACCGTAGGGGACCCGGGGTCGGTCGAGGATCCACTGTCTCGCCTGCTCCGCGAGAGCGGGGTCGGAGCGGGCCCACTGGGCCGCCGCCTCGTGGTGCCCGAGGCGCGAGAGATCGGCGAGCGTGCGTGTCGGCGTCGCCACGGCCACCCCTCCGATCTCGACGACATCGACGGGATCGAGCAGGACGTCGTGGTACACCACCCGACCGGCTCCCGCCATCCGCGCACGTCGACCGCTCGCACGTTGAAGGTGGTGCGGGTAGGGCTCTGCCAGCGCGCCACCGTGGACCCACGCCGCGCTCAGGCGCACCGCCGCGAGACGCTCGCCCGTGAGGGGGCCCAGGCTGCGTGCTCGCATCCACGTCGTCTCGGCCGCGTCCGCCGGCATGTACCCCTCGCCGATGGCGACCAGGACGCCGTCGAGGCACGCCGCCGTGAGTTCGGCAAGCGAGAGACGCTCGCCCGGGAAGAACAGAAAAGGCGACACCATCACGTCAGTCTGACGCGAGGGTGTCGCCCGTTCCCGCCGAAGCGGGAATCTGTGGAGAAGTGATCAGCCGCCGAGGGCGCGCAGCCAGCCACGGCGCGCTTCGAGCGCCTCGGACGCCTGGGCGGCCGCGCGCTTGTCGCCCCGCGCCTCCGCCCCGGCCAGCTCGGACTCGAGCTTCGCGATGGCATCGGTGATCTGGCGCGTCATGTCGTTCGCGCGCGCCTTCTGCTCGGGATCGTTGCGCTTCCAGTCCGCGTCCTCGCGCGTGCGCACGCTCTGCTCGATCTTGCGGAGCTCGTCGTCGAGACCGCGCTCGACGTCGCGGGGGAACACGCGGCCGATCTCGTCCCACTGTCGCTGGATGGCGGTGAGGCGCTGACGAGCCGTCCCGAGGTTCTTCTCGTCGACGATGGGCGCCGCCTGCTCGAGGAGAGCGCGCTTCTGCTCGATCTTCTCGCGAGAGGCTTCGATGTCGGCGGCCTCGCGTTCCCCGCGGGCGCTGTAGAGCGCGTCGCCCGCGGCCTTGAAGCGTGCCCACAGCGCGTCGTCGACCTTACGACCAGCGCGCCCGGAGGCCTTCCACTGGTCGAGAAGGTCGCGGTACGCGCCGATGCCGTCCTCGCCACGCGGGGCGAGGGCCTCGGCGCGCTCCACGAGACGCGTCTTCGCATCGCGCGCGGCCTTGTGGGTTTCATCGAGTGCCGAGAAGAACTCGCGACGGTGACGGTCAAAACTCGCGCGCGCGTCACGGAACCGGCGCCAGAGCTGCTGTGCGGTGGATTTCGGCAGACGGGGACCGTTCTGCTGGTGCGCCTGCCACCGGTCGAAGAGCGCCGACATCTCGGCGGTGCTCTGCTTCCACTGCACGGTCTGCGGGTCGCGGGCGGCGAGGGCCTCGGCCTCCTCGACGATGACCGTGCGCTCACGCACCGCCTCCGCCACGGCCTCCTTGGCCGCTACGGCCTCGGTCTCGCTCGCCTCCGCGAGCTCGGCGGTCAGGACGTCGATGCGCGAGACGAGGGCCGCGAGGTCGCCGACGGCAGCAGCGCCGTCGAGCTTCGCCCGGACGCTCAATGCGGTGGTGCGCAGGTCGGACGCCGAGGCGCCGCCACGACGGTGACGGACCTCGAGCAGGGTCACCTCGCTCGCGAGGTCGGCGAACTTGCGCTCGAAGTAGGCGAGCGCTTCGGCCGGGGTGCCGTCGGGGTATTGACCCACGACACGCCATCCCTCGGCCTCGCGCACCGAGACCGTGCCTTCGTCGTCGACGCGGCCCCACGGCTCGCTCGGCGCCGCAACGCGAGCTCCCGGACGCGGGCCGGGGCGCGGCGACGGCGCCGGAGTCGGCGAGGGGACGGCCGGAGCAGCGACAGGAGCTTCAGCGGCATCCGCGTCGGTCGTCTCGGCGACGTCGTCGGGACCTTCCGCGGGCGCCGCGGTCTCGGTGGCGGACGCACCGGTCTCCTCGGCGGGAACGTCGGCGGGATCAGTGGCCGCCGCGGATTCGTCGGGCGAGACGGTCGTCTCGTCTGCGGGCACCAGTTCGTCGGCTGCGTCGCTCGAGTCGTGCGAGCCGGCGGTGTCGGGGGAGGAAGCGGAAGTCATGGGAAGAGCACCTCATCGCGGCGAAGCCGCCTGGGGGAGAAGGACGATCCCGAGCCTAGTACGCCCGACCGGGACATGAAGGGGGTCAGGGTGTCGGTGACGCCGTCGGCTCCAGCTCGGGCAGAGGAGTATCGGACGGTGTCGACGTCGACGGGGTGTCGGTCACGCTCGGGGCAGGCGCCGGCGCTCCCGGGCCCGCGACGAAGTACACGGTCTGGACGGCGACGGCGCCCGCGATCACGAGGAGTCCGACGACGATCGCGACGATGTTGTCCCGTCGGCGGCGCTGCCCCTGACGCCGATGCAGTTCCTGCCGCGCCTGGTACACGCGAGCCCGCTCGCGCTGCTCGCGGCTCTGCCGGTCTTTCCCGCCCGTCGCCACATCGACCTCCTCCGGCCGCCGAGCGACCGCCCCCGATCCTACGCAGCGCCGGCGGAGGCCCACAAAAGAGCGACGCCGGTGTCGGTGGCCCCGGCTAGCCTGGATCGGTGCCCGCTTCCTCCGCCCTCTTCCAGGGCCAGACCCCGCTCGCTGTCCGCATGCGGCCGACGAGTCTCGACGAGGTCGCGGGCCAGAGTCATCTCCTCCGTCCGGGGTCGCCGCTCGTCACCCTCGCCACCACCGACTCCTCGGCATCCGGGTCCGCCGTCTCGGTGATCCTGTGGGGCCCTCCCGGAACGGGGAAGACGACGCTCGCCCAAGCCATCGCGCGGTCCTCGGGACGACGCTTCGTCGAGCTGTCGGCGATCACCGCCGGCGTGAAAGACGTCCGCGAGGTGATGCAAGAGGCCCTCACCCAGCGCGACCTGTACGGGCAGTCGACGATCCTCTTCCTCGACGAGATCCACCGCTTCACGAAGGCCCAGCAGGACGCGCTCCTGCCCGGGGTCGAGAACGGTTGGGTCGTCCTGATCGCCGCGACCACCGAGAACCCCTCGTTCTCGGTGATCTCGCCCCTGCTGTCGCGGTCGCTGCTCCTGACCCTCCGACCCCTCGGTGACGATGACCTCGGGGCGCTCGTCGATCGCGCGGTGACCGATCCGCGCGGGCTCGCCGGCCGAGTCGTGCTCGACGACGAGGCGCGCGCGGCACTCGTGCGGCTCGCCTCAGGAGACGCGCGGCGCGCCCTCACGGCTCTCGAGGCGGCGGCTTCCGTGGCGGGCGACGATGCGGGGCTCGCCGAGACAGCAGAGGACGACGACGATCCGGATGCCGATGCAGCCGCCGCGGCGTCCGAGGTCGCCGACCCGCCCGTCATCACCGCAGATCACATCGCGCAGGCCGTCGACCGGGCCCTGTTGCGCTACGACCGTCAAGGCGACGAGCACTACGACGTCATCAGCGCGTTCATCAAGTCGGTACGCGGATCGGACCCGGACGCGGCGATCCACTACCTCGCACGGATGATCGAGGCCGGAGAGGACCCCCGCTTCATCGCTCGACGTCTCGTGATCTCGGCTGCCGAAGACATCGGCATGGCCGACCCGCAGGCGCTGCAGATCGCCGTCGCGGCCGCCGACGCCGTCGCGTTCATCGGCATGCCCGAGGGCCGGATCCCGCTCGCGGAGGCGACGGTGTACCTCGCGACCACCGCGAAGTCGAACGCCGCGTACAACGCGATCAACGCCGCGATCGCCGACGTCCGCGCGGGCGGCTTCGGGCGCGTCCCGATGCACCTGCGCGACGCTCACTACCCCGGGGCGAAGCGACTCGGTCACGGCAAGGGCTACAAGTACGCGCACGACAGCGAGATCGGCATCGTGACGCAGCAATACCTGCCCGACGAACTACGTGGTCGGCGCTACTACGAGCCCACCAACCACGGGGCCGAGCGCGACGTGTCGGCGCGGCTCGAGAAGATCCGCCGCATTCTCGACGGCGGGTGAATTCCGAGGCGTTCCGGCGGGTTCGGGCTCCTGCCCGTGCCACAGTGTGTGCCCGTGATCGTCCTCCTTGCCGCTGCCGCCGTCTTTGCGCTCGACGTGTATGCCGTCGTGCTCGTCCTGCTTCGGGCCGCCGTCTATCGAGTGCACCTGTACCGTCCGATGCTGGTGAACCTCGGCCTGTCTTTCGTGCCGGTTCCGCTGTCGCTGGTCGCGGGCTTCGGGTTCCTGCTGTTCGTCCACTACCGCAGCCATCCGCTCGAATCCGCCTCCGTGCTCGAGGGGGTGCTCGCGGTGATGGCGCTCGCTCTGCCGACGTGCGCCTGGCTGCTCATGTTCCCCAACTCGGTGTACCTCATCACGGAGCTGAACTTCAGCCATCGGGTCGAGAACACCCCGGTTCCGCTCTGGTACGACATCGTCCAGACGCTGGCGCTGACGTTGTCGGGTATCGCGAACGCGATCCTCAGCCTGGCCCCCCTTCAGATGTTCGTCATCATCGGCCAGCAGAACGGCAACCAGGTCACCGTCGAGAGCTGGGTCTTCTCCGGCGTCGTCATCCTGCTCGGAGCGGTGGGTGTGTACCTCGGTCGGTACCTGCGGTTCAACAGCTGGGACGTGCGGCATCCGGTGTCGATGGCCCGAAAGCTCTCGTCGCACCTGCGGGAGCGCGGCAAAGGGCTGGAGGCCCTCGGCTTCGTCATCACGCACGCGACACTCGTCGCGCTGCTCTACGTCCCGCTGTTCCTCTTCGCATGGGGCTCGTTGGTCGCCGCCGGCCTCTGATAGCATTAATCGGTTCGAAACAGAGTTTTCGGGCATCCCCTCTCTTCTTCACCGACCTTCCGGCGTGCCCCGGCGTGCAGTCCGGATAGGGCGAAGAGAGGCGATACGTCCGTGAGCCGCGAAAGGCGCGGCCACGTCATCGGAAGGAGAACTTCGTGACCACGAAGTCTCAGGACCGCCGCAAGGTGCGTCTGTCGCGCGCCCTCGGCGTCGCACTCACCCCCAAGGCCGCCCGCTACCTCGAGAAGCGTCCCTACGCTCCGGGTGAGCACGGTCGCACCAAGCGCAAGGCTGACAGCGACTACGCCGTCCGTCTGCGCGAGAAGCAGCGTCTGCGCGAGCAGTACGGCATCCGCGAGAAGCAGCTGCGCATCGCGTTCAACGAGGCCCGCCGCACCGACGGCCTGACCGGTGAGAACCTGGTCGAGCTGCTCGAGATGCGTCTGGACGCCCTCGTCGTGCGTTCGGGCTTCGCCCGCACCACCGCGCAGGCTCGCCAGCTCGTCGTGCACCGCCACATCCTGGTCGACGGCCAGCTCGTGGACCGCCCGTCGTTCCGCGTGAAGCCGGGTCAGCAGATCCACGTCAAGCCGAAGAGCGAGGGCCTCGAGCCCTTCCAGGTCGCCGCCGCCGGTGGGCACGCCGAAGTGCTGCCCCCCGTTCCCGGTTACCTCGAGGTCGACCTGTCGACGCTCCAGGCGAAGCTCCTGCGTCGCCCCAAGCGCGCCGAGGTGCCCGTCACGTGTGACGTGCAGCTCGTCGTCGAGTACTACGCCGCCCGCTGAACCCAGCGAGCACACGAGGGGCGTCGGGTTCTCCCGGCGCCCTTCGTCGTTGCAGGTATCGTCCCGCCGCCTTTGGTGGTCGGCTCGTCGCGTGGGTGCGCAGTGTTCATTTGCCCGAGTTGGCCGGCCTTGACTGGCGCCGGCGACCGTTTGCGGCAATCGAACGACGAGAGCATCGGTTCGTTTGCCCGAGATTGTCAGTGCGCCGTCGAGCCGCCGACCATCTTCGGCAAACGAACGCGCAGGCATCGGCCCGGACGGATCTCTCTGGAGCGGCGCACGACGGCCGTCGCCTACGATGAAGGATGCCGCGACCGCGGCGCTGTATCGAGGAAGAAGTGGTGATCGTGAGAAGCCTCGTCTGGTTCGCCTTCGGCATCGTCGGCGGTTTCGTCGCCGCTCACCTGGTGAACAAGGACCCCCGCGGTCAGGAGCTGTTCGCTCAGCTCGATTCCCGCATCAGCGAGTTCACCGATCGCATGAGCGACGCCTACCACGAGCAGGAGACCCGCCTGTCGGAGATCGTCGACGACGTCAAGGGCGTCGCCGCCTCCGCGAGCACGTCCCTCGGTACCGCCGCCGACGCGGCGCGCTCGGCTTCCTCGTCCGACTGACCTTCCGGCATCCCGCCCCCGCCGCAGGGGGAGGGTCCGCACGCCCATCGAAAGATTCGCCATGAAAACCGCCGAGATCGCCCAGCGCTTCCTCGACTTCTTCGAGAAGAAGAACCACACGATCGTCCCGTCGGCCTCGCTCGTCACCGACGACCCGGCCCTGCTGTTCACCGTGGCGGGCATGGTGCCCTTCATCCCGTACCTCAGCGGCGTGGTTCCGCCGCCGTACCCGCGCGCGGCCGACGTGCAGAAGTGCATTCGCACCAACGACATCGAAGAGGTCGGCAAGACGCCCCGCCACGGCACCTTCTTCCAGATGCTCGGCAACTGGTCGTTCGGCGACTACTTCAAGGAAGACGCGATCCGCTTCGCGTGGGAGCTGCTGACCGCGCCGGAGTCCGAGGGCGGCCTCGCCTTCGACCCCAAGGACCTCTGGGTCACCGTCTACGAAGAGGACGACGAAGCTCATGACCTCTGGCTGAAGCTCAGCACCCTGCCCGAAGACCGCATCCAGCGCCTCGGCAAGGACACCAACTACTGGTCCACGGGCCTTCCCGGTCCCGCCGGCCCCTGCTCGGAGATCTTCTTCGACCGCGGCCCCGACTACGGCATCGACGGTGGTCCGGCGACCGACGACGATCGCTACGTCGAGATCTGGAACCTCGTGTTCATGCAGTACGAGATCACGAACGTGCGGTCGAAGTACGACTTCGACATCGTCGGCGAACTGCCCGCGAAGAACATCGACACGGGCATGGGCCTCGAGCGCATCGCGTTCATCAAGCAGGGCGTCGACAACATGTACGAGACCGACCAGGTGCGCCCGGTCCTGGATCTCGCCGCAAAGCTTGCGGGCAAGTCGTACGGTGCCGAGTCGCATGAGGACGACGTCCGCCTGCGCATCGTCGCCGACCACGTCCGTTCCTCGCTCATGCTGCTCGCCGACGGCGTGACCCCCTCGAACGAAGGACGCGGGTACATCCTGCGGCGCATCATGCGTCGCGCCATCCGTTCGATGCGCCTGCTGGGCGTCGAGGGTCCGACCTTCCCGGAGCTGTTCGCCGCGTCGCGCGACGCGATGAAGGAGTCGTACCCGGAGGTCGAGGCCGACTACGCCCGCCTGTCGGCCTACGCGATCGCCGAGGAGCAGACGTTCCTCCGCACCCTCGCCGCCGGATCCGCGATCCTCGACCAGTCGGTGGCCGAGGCGAAGAACGGCGGCGGCACGACGCTCTCGGGCTCCGAGGCGTTCCTGCTGCACGACACGTACGGCTTCCCGATCGACCTCACGCTCGAGATCGCCGAAGAGGCGGGCCTGAGCGTCGACCGCGGCGCCTTCGACCAGCTCATGCAGGAGCAGCGCACCCGCGCGAAGGCCGACGCCCGCGCGCGCAAGGGCGCCATCGCCGATCAGAGCGCCTACCGCGAGTTCCGCGCGCTGGGCGAGACGGTCTTCACCGGGTACACCGAGCTGCAGACGGACTCGAAGGTCCTCGGCATCCTGGTCGACGGTCAGGGCACGGATCGCGCCTCCGCCGGACAGATCGCCGAGGTCATCACGGCCGAGACCGCGTTGTACGCGGAATCGGGCGGCCAGGTTGCCGACAAGGGCACGATCGTGGGACCGGGGTACGAGCTCGAGGTGCTCGATGTACAGCGCCCCGTGCCGGGGCTCATCAGCCACACCGTCGAGGTCACCACCGGTGAGGTGTCGGTCGGTTCGCCCGCCACCACCGTGGTCGACGCCCTCAACCGGCACTCGGCGCAGCAGGCGCACTCCGCGACGCACCTCGTGCACGCGGCGATCCGCGACACCCTCGGCAAGACGGCGACGCAGACCGGCTCGCTCAACCGCGCCGGATACATGCGCTTCGACTTCAGCTGGGGCTCGGCGCTCTCTCCCGAGACACGCACCGAGATCGAGGACATCGCCAACAACGCCGTCCGCGACAACCTCGAGGTCACCACGCGCGTGATGTCGCTCGACGAGGCGAAGGCCGCGGGCGCCATGGCGCTGTTCGGCGAGAAGTACGGCGACACGGTGCGCATGGTCGACATCGGCGGGCCGTGGTCGCGCGAGCTGTGCGGTGGGACGCACGTCTCCCGCAGCTCCGAGATCGGCCTGGTCAACCTCGTCGGCGAGCAGTCGGTCGGCGCCTCGAACCGTCGCGTGGAGGCGCTCGTGGGTCTCGATGCCTTCCGCGACCTCGCGGCGGAGCGCGCGATCGTGTCGCAGCTGTCGACGTCGCTCAAGACACCGCGCGAGCAGCTCACGACCCGCATCGCGGAGCTGGCGGCGAGCCTCAAAGCGGCCGAGAAGAAGATCGCCGCGTTTGAGGCGCAGGCCCTGACCGGTCGTCTGCCCCAGTTGGTCGAGGCGGCCGTCGCCGTCGGCACCGTGCGCGTCGTCGCGCAGAGTCTGGGGGAGGGCGCGTCGGCCGACGACGTGCGCTCGCTCGCCCTGCAGGTGCGAGACCGTCTCGGCAGCGACCCCGCGGTCGTCGCGCTCGCGAGCGTCGCGGGCGGGCGCGCCACGGTCGTCGTCGTGACGAACGAAGCCGCCCGCGAACGGGGCCTGGCCGCCGGTTCTCTCGCGAAGGCCGCCGCCGGGGTGCTCGGCGGAGGCGGAGGCGGTCGTCCCGACGTCGCGCAGGGCGGCGGAACGGATGCCACAGCTCTGCCGCAGGCGCTCGAGGGCATCGTCGCGGACGTGCGGGCGACCACCGCGTGACGGCGTTCCGGCGCGGCATCCGTCTCGGGATCGATGTCGGGCGCGCCCGTGTCGGTGTCGCCCGCTCCGACCCGGACGGAGTGCTCGCCGTGCCGGTCGAGACGGTTCCGCGCAAGGGCGAGCCCGTCCGCCGCATCGCCGCCCTCGCCGCGGAGTACGAGGCGTTCGAGGTCCTCGTCGGCCTGCCGCTGAATCTCCGCGGCGAGGACACGCCCTCGACGACCGACGCCCGCCGGTTCGCGCAGGCTCTCGCCGCCGCGTTGCCCATGCCGGTCCGGCTGGTCGATGAGCGCCTCAGCACCGTGTCGGCGCACGGCGTGCTGAGAGAGGCAGGACGTTCCCAGCGGGATTCTCGTAGCATTGTGGACCAAGTCGCCGCTGTGGTGCTGCTGCAGCAGGCCCTCGACGTGGAGCGACAGTCCGGTGACCCGGCCGGACCCGCCGTCACACCGGGACAGGAGCCCGCCTGACATGCCCGAAAACGACCCCAACGCCAACGACCCCCTCGCCGATCTGTACGGACGCCTGCCCGACCCGCGCGAAGCCGCGTCGGACGGCGCGCGGCGACGGTCGCCGTCGACGGACGAGTCGCCCGCCGCCCCCGGGCCGGACGCACCCGTGTCGCGCCGCGCCGCCCGAGCTGCGCGCGCGCAGACAGGACCCACCGCGGCACAGACCGGTGCGCCCGCTCCGGCGCAGAGCACGGACTCCGTCGCCTCGACGCCCGCCACCCGGACCCCGGCGCCGACGCCGGCGCCGCGCGCTGATGCCGCGACTCCGTCGACGCCCCCCGCCGCGGCACAGCCCGGCCCCACTCGAACCCCCGCAGAGACGGCCCGCCGCGCGGCCGCCGCGGAACAGCCCACCCAGCAGATCCCGACCACGCCCGCCGAGCGCGAGCCCGCTCTCGTCGGCGCAGCGGCTGCCGGGGCGTCGGCCGGACGGACGGCGAGCGACGGCACCGTGCCGAGCGGCTCGCTCGAGGACCTCTTCACCGGTCGCGCCCACACCGATCAAATCGGTGCGGCGACCCCCCGGAAGCCCAAGAAGCGTCGCCGTGCCGGCGGGTGGATCGCCCTCGGCATCGTCCTCGTGCTCATCGGCGGCCTCGTGGGCGGCGGCTTCGCCCTGTGGAACACCTACGGCGACCGGGTTCAGGCGTTCCTCGGCACCGGCGAGCCCCTCGACTACGAGGCGGGCATCGCCAACGGCGAGGCCCGCGTGACGATCGTGGCGGGGGACACCGGCGAGTCCGTCTCTCCCAAGATGTTCGACGCGGGCGTGACCAAGGCCTCCAACTCGCTCTACAAGTACATGGTCGACAATTCGGTCGGCTTCACCTTCCAGCCGGGCGTCTACAAGCTGCAGAAGCAGATGACGTCCGAGGCCGTCATCGCCGCACTCCGCGACCCGGCGAACCGCCTCGACAACTCCGTGCAGCTGCGCGAGGGCCTCACGCTCACCCAGTCGCTCGACGTGATCTCGGAGCAGACGGGCATCGCGCGCGCCGACCTCGACGCGGCCGTCGCCGATCCGTCGCAGTACGGGGTCTCCGCCTCGTCGCTCGAGGGATGGATCTTCCCCGCCACCTACGACTTCGACGAGGGCGTCGCCGCGAAGGACGTGATCGCGCGCATGGTCCAGCGCACGGTGCAGTCGCTGGACCAGGCCGGGGTGCCCGAGAGCGACCGCGAGCGGATTCTGATCATCGCGTCGATCATCGAACGCGAGGCGCGCAACCCCGACGACTTCTACAAGGTCTCGCGCGTGATCGAGAACCGCCTGCAACCCGACAACGACGAGACGCACGGTCTGCTGCAGATGGACTCGACCGCGCAATACGGCGTCGGTGAGATCGGCGCGGGCAGCTCGTCGTCGTCCGAGAACGCGCTCACCAGCGACAACCCGTGGAACACCTACATCCACCCGGGTCTGCCCGTGGGTCCGATCGCCAACGCGGGCGACCTCGCGATCGACGCGGCCATGCACCCGGTCGACGGACCGTGGTACTACTTCACGACCGTCAACCTCTCGACGGGAGAGACGGTCTTCTCGGCGACGTACGCCGATCAGCTCAAGGCCGTCGACCAGTTCCAGCAGTGGTGCCGCGACAACCCCGACGGCGGATGCTGAGCGCCGACCGGCTCGCCGTCTGGGGAGACCCGATCGATCACTCGCGGTCGCCGTCGCTCCACGCGGCGGCGTACCGCGAGCTGCGGCTGTCCTGGACGTACGGGCGACAGCGAGTGACCGAGGCGGAGTTCCCCGCCCGCCTGAGCGAGTTGGACGGCACCTGGCGAGGGCTCTCGCTCACGATGCCGTTGAAGAACGTCGCCTGCAGCGCGGCTGTCGAGCTCGACGACGCCGCGCTGCGTACGGGCGCCGTGAACACCTACCTCCTCACCGCGGAGGGTCCTCGCGGGTTCAACACCGACGTCGGCGGGCTCGCACGTGCTCTGCACGAGGCGGGTGTCGGCGAACCGCGAGCCGCTCGGATCCTCGGAGCCGGTGCCACGGCGACCTCCGCGGTCCTCTCCCTGGCCCAGCTCGGCACTCGGCGCGTGGAGGTGGTGGCCCGACGTCCCGAAGCCGTCATCCCGCTGCGCGCCCTCGGGGAGTCGGTCGGCGTCGAGATCTCGCGGGCGTCGTTCGACGATCCCCGGATGCCATCACCCGTCGATGTGACCATCGCGGCTCTCCCGGGAAAGGTCGACGTGGGTCCCGGCATCCGTCCCTTCGCCGAGAACGGCGGGCTCCTCGTCGACGTCGTCTACGGCAACTGGCCGACCGCCCTCGCCGAGCAATGGCGCGTCGCGGGGAACGAGGCGATCAACGGGCTGCCGATGCTGCTGCACCAGGCGCTGCTGCAGGTGCGCATCTTCGTCGGCGGCGATCCGGCCGTTCCCCTCGAACGCGAGAACGCCGTGCTGGCCGCGATGCGCATCGCGCTCGTGGGAGACTAGACGAATGCTTCGCGTTCTCACGGCCGGCGAGTCCCACGGCCCCGAACTGATCGCCCTCATGGAGGGGATGCCGGCGGGCGTTCCCATCTCGTCCGCGCAGATCCGCGCGGAACTCGCGCGTCGTCGCCTGGGCTACGGCCGTGGCTCGCGCATGAAGTTCGAAGAAGACGAGCTGACGCTCTCGACGGGCATCGTGCACGGCTACACGATCGGCAGCCCCATCGCCCTGCGCATCGGCAACACCGAGTGGCCGAAGTGGACCGAGGTCATGAGCCCCGAGCCCGTCGAGCTCTCCGACAAGTCGCGCGGCCGCGGCGCGGCGCTGACGCGTCCGCGTCCGGGTCATGCCGACCTCGTCGGCATGCAGAAATACGGCTTCGACGAGGCCCGGCCGATCCTCGAGCGCGCTTCCGCTCGCGAGACCGCCGCGCGCGTGGCCCTCGGCGCCATCGCCCGCTCGTTCCTCGGCGAGCTCGGCATCCGGCTCGTCAGCCACACGCTCTCTATCGGACCCGTTCGCGTCCCCGATGACGCCGCGATCCCCACGCCCGACGACGTCGATCTCCTCGATGCCGATCCGCTGCGGTGCTTCCACCCCGCGACGAGCGACGCGATGGTCGCCGAGGTCGACGACGCCAAGAAGGCGGGCGACACCCTCGGCGGTGTCGTCGAGGTGCTCGCCTACGGCCTGCCCCCGGGGCTCGGCTCGCACGTGCAGTGGGACCGTCGACTGGATGCCAAGCTCGCCCAGGCGCTCATGAGCATCCAGGCGATCAAGGGCGTCGAGGTCGGCGACGGCTTCCTCACCACCACGCGCCGTGGGTCGCAGGCGCACGACGAGCTCTTCGCCACCGAGGAGGGCATCACGCGTTCGTCCGACCGCGCCGGCGGTACCGAGGGCGGAATGTCGACCGGCACGGTGCTGCGCGTGCGCGCCGGCATGAAGCCGATCGCCACGATCCCGAAGGCGCTGCGCACCGTCGACGTCGCGACCGGCGACACCGCGGCGGCGCACCACCAGCGCTCCGACGTCTGCGCGGTCCCCGCGTCGGGTGTCGTCGCCGAAGCGATGGTGGCCATCACGCTCGCCGACGGCGTGCTCGAGAAGTTCGGTGGCGACAACATCGTCGAGACGCGTCGCAACCTCGAGTCGTACCTCGCGAACCTCCCCGAGACGCTGCGCACGAGCGACGCGTCCGACGCCGCGCTGCTCGCGCATGACCCCGCCTGAGCCGGTGGAGCACGCGACGACGACCCCGGATGCCGGGACCTCGGCCGTCGTCCTCATCGGACCGATGGGCGCGGGCAAGACGAGCGTCGGGCGCCGCGTCGCGCGCGCCCTCGGCACGCCGTTCACCGACACCGACAAGCTCGTCGTCCGCGACCACGGCCCGATCCCGGCGTTGTTCCGAGCCCACGGCGAGCCCCACTTCCGCGCCCTCGAGCGCGAGGCCGTCGCCGAGGCGCTGAGCCGCGGCGGCGTGGTCGCGCTGGGCGGGGGAGCGGTCCTCGACGCCGTGACGCGCGAGCGGTTGCGAGAGCACCGGGTGGTGCTGCTGACCGTGGCGCCGCACGTCGTGGCATCCCGGATCCACGGAGACGATCGACCGCTCCTCGGCGGGGAGGACCCCGTCGCGCGATGGCTGCGGATCTTCGAGGAACGGCGACCGGTCTACGAGCAGACGGCCGACATCGCATTCGACACCTCGTCGGGCCCGCTCGCGCGGGTCGTCGACGACATCGTGGCCTGGGCACGCCGTGTGCCGGCCGGAGAGACGGCATGACCGACACCACCACCATCAGCGTCGCCGGCGACTCCGGCTACGACATCACGATCGGCCGCGGCCTTCTGGCCTCGCTCGGAGACGTGCTGCCCGCGGGCGCGCAGAAGGTGCTCGTGGTGCACCCGCCGACCCTGGCGAAGCAGGCCGAGGAATTGCGCGCACAGTTGATGGGCGACCGTCAGGTGCTGCTCGCCGAGATCCCGGATGCCGAGGCCGGCAAGCGCGTGGAAGTGGCGGCGTTCTGCTGGCAGGTCATGGGGCAGGCCGACTTCACGCGGACCGACGCCGTCATCGGCTTCGGCGGGGGAGCGGTCACCGACCTCGCCGGCTTCGTCGCGGCGACCTGGCTGCGCGGCGTCGCGCTCGTGCAGGTCCCGACCACCGTTCTCGGCATGGTCGACGCCGCCGTCGGCGGCAAGACGGGCATCAACACCGCGGAGGGGAAGAACCTCGTCGGGGCGTTCTGGCCGCCGGTCGCCGTCGTGTGCGATCTCGACCTGCTCGACACGCTGTCGAAGAACGAAGCGACGGCCGGGTTCGCCGAGGTGGTCAAGGCCGGTTTCATCTGGCATCCGGAGATCCTCGACCTCATCGAGGCTGATCCGTCGGGGATCGTCGACCCGCGCGGTGACGCGTTCCGCCGCTGCATCGAGCTGGCGATCGACATGAAGGCGCGGGTCGTCGGCGAGGACCTGCGCGAGGCAGGGCTGCGCGAGGTGCTCAACTACGGGCACACGCTCGGGCACGCCATCGAGCACGCCGAGCGCTACCGCTGGCGTCACGGCGCCGCGATCTCGGTCGGCATGGTGTTCGCCGCCGAACTGTCACGCCTGGCCGGACGCCTGTCCGACGACGTCGCGCAGCGCCACCGCACGGTGCTCGAGTCGCTCGGCCTGCCGACGACCTATCGCGCGGGCGCGTTCCAGACGCTCAAGGCCACGATGCAGCGCGACAAGAAGAGCCGCGGCAGCATGCTGCGCTTCATCGTGCTCGACGACCTCGCGCGGCCGACGGTGCTGCAGGCTCCGGACGAGTCGCTGCTGTTCGCGGCGTATCAGGAGGTCGGCGCGTAGGTTCCGAGCAGGGCCCGGATGCCATGGCATCCGGGCCCGCTCCCGTACGTCGCACGTACGCCCGGATCCGGAAATGGTCGCCGGATCCGGACGCATCGCGCCGCGGCGTCCGGATCTGCGGAGTGTTTCCGGATCCGCGACACCAGAGGAACGGCCCCGCCTCCCGGAGGAGACGGGGCCGCAGTCGGGCGCGCGGTCAGACCCCCGCGGGGACTCGCTCGTCGTCGCGGAGTCCGAGACGCGCCGTGGGCACGTTCTTCGTCTCGCGGGCGGTGAGGGCGCTGACCGAGGCAATGATCGCGATGACGGCGGTGAAGAGGCTGATGACGACCCATCCACCCGCTCCGCCGCCACCGAGGGCGGCGACGATGCTCGGCGCGAATCCGGCCATGAGGAACCCGAGCTGCGTGCCGATCGCCATGCCCGAGAAGCGCACGCGCGTGCTGAACATCTCGCCGTAGAACGACGGCCACACGGCGTTGGCGGCGGCGTACCCGCACGAGAACGTGAGGACCGCGAGGCCGAAGGTGAGGAGGTCGTTCCCGGCCCCCATCGACAGCATGTAGAACGGCATGAACGCGGCGGACGACAGGGCGCCGTAGATGAAGACGGGCTTGCGGCCGATGCGGTCGGCGAGCTTGCCGAACAGCGGCTGCGTGAAGAGAGCGACGACGTTGGCGACGACGACGAGCCACAGCGTCACGCTCGCGGCGAGCCCGACCTCTTTGCCGTAGGCGATCGCGAGGGTGCCGAAGACCGTGGACACCGCGGCGATGAACGCGCAGAAGATCACGCGGAGCACGTCGCGCCAGTGGTTCTTCAGCAAGGGGACCAGCGGCATCCGGGCGATCTGTCCGGTCTCCTTGGCCTGTTCGAACTCGGGGGTCTCGTGGAGGCTCCGTCGGATGAAGAACGCCACGATCACGACGACGGCGCTCAACCAGAACGGCACGCGCCATCCCCACGAGAACTTGATGTCGTCGGGAAGCGCGACGACGGGGATGAAGACGAGGGCGGCGAGGATCTGACCCCCCTGCGTTCCCGTGAGGGTCCACGAGGTGAAGAAGGAACGACGTCCGTCGGGGGCGTGCTCGAGGGTGAGCGACGACGCGCCCGCCTGCTCGCCCGCCGCCGAGAGCCCCTGGGCTAGGCGGCACAGCACGAGCAGGATCGGCGCGAACCAGCCGATCTGCGCGAAGCCGGGCAGGCAGCCGATCACGAACGTCGACAGGCCCATGAGGAGCAGCGTGAACATCAGCACCTTCTGGCGCCCGATGCGGTCGCCGAAGTGGCCGAGGATGACGGCGCCGACCGGGCGGGCGACGTAGGCGAACCCGAAGGTCGCGAACGACATCACCAGTGCCGCCTGGTCACCCGACGGGAAGAACACCGTGGGGAAGATGAGCGCGGCGGCGGAGCCGAACAGGAAGAAGTCGTAGTACTCCACGGCGCTTCCCATGAAGCTGGCGGCGGCCGCCTTCACGGGAGTCTTCCGCGTCGTTGCGGTGGTGGTCATGGGGCGTGCTCCTTAGCGAGGAATGGCAGGGCTGGCGGGCGCGTCAGCGGCCACCAGGTCGAGGAAGTGGGCGGTCATGCGGTCGGGGTCGGGTCGCGTCCCCGTGATGAGGGCGAACGCGTCAACGGCCTGGTGGACCGCCATACGTCCGCCGCTGAGCGTGCGGCAGCCGCGCTCGCGCGCGATGACGAGGAGTTCGGTGTCGAGCGGGCGGTAGACGATGTCGGCGACCCAGAGGTCGGGGCGCAGCAGCGCGGCGTCGAGGGGGAGTCCCGGGTGCTCGGCCATCCCGACCGGGGTGCAGTGCACGAGGCCGTCGGCGCCGTCGAGCACCTCGCCGAGACGGGTCGGCGTCGCGGTGTCGACGGCGGAGAGCGGATGCCGCGAGCCGAGGTCGTCGGCGAGCGCGGCCGAGCGCGCGGGATCGAGGTCGACGATCGTCAGTCGAGCGGTCCCGAGGCGCAGCAACGCGTCGGCGACAGCGGACCCTGCCCCACCCGCGCCGAGTTGGACGACGTGCCGGGTGGCGGCATCCGGGAGCCCGTCGGTGAACGCGGCGGCGAAGCCGGTCGTGTCGGTGTTGTAGCCGACCCGACCCGCGGGAGTGAAGAGCACCGTGTTCACGGCACCCAGAGCGGCGGCGACGGGGTCGATGCGATCGAGGTGGGCGAGGACGCTCTGCTTGCAAGGGTGCGTGACGTTGACGGCGTCGTATCCGAGGCGTTCGGCCCAGGCCAGCACGTCGCCGATGCGCTCGGGGTCGATGCCGAGCGCGGTGAGGTCGAGCGGGCGGTAGACGTAGGTCAGTCCCAGGGCGCGCGCCTCGGCCATGTGCATCGGCGGGGTGAGCGAGGGGAGGACCCCCGTGCCGATGAGGCCGACGAGGTAGGGGTGCGCGTCGATCACGGTACTCCTTCGTGTCCGTGGGGCGGTTATGTACTAACCGGTACGTTCAGAGGAAACCACGACATGATCGAGCTGTCAACGGCGGAGTTCCGGATGGCGCTGTGGCCCGCTTGCCCGACGTCGGCGGCTTCGGTGTCCAAAACACCCGAAGCAATCCCCGAAGCGTCCGGGTGTTTTGGACACGGAACACTGGCAACCGCGACGCGCGGGCGCGGGGCAACCCGCCGGCGTCGGTCAGCGCGCGGGCGCCGTGCAGGCGCCGGCGTGGATCAGCGCGCGGGCGCCGTGAGCCAGCCGACCACCACGTCGCCGAGAGCGGCGCGGAGGTGCGCACGGCGCTCGGGGGAGGCGAGGTCGACATCGAAGAGGTGCCCGAACGTGTACTGGTTGGCGACCTGGAACACGCAGTACGAGCTGATGACGAGGTGCACGTCGATCGCGTCGACGTCGGAACGGAAGACGCCGGCGGCCCGCCCGCGCTCGAGGATCTCGTCGAGGAGCCCCTTCGCGGGCTGCGACAGCGTCCGCAGGCCCTCGATCTGCCGGATGAACTCGCCGCGGTGGATGTTCTCGATCGCGACGAGACGGATGAACGCCTCGTGCCCGACGTGGTGGTCGAAGGTCAGCTCGGCCAGCGCGCGGATGGCGTCGACGGGATCGGCGTGATCGACGTCGATCGCTCGTTCCGCCTCGCGGATACCGCGGTAGGCCTCTTCGAGGACGGCGCGATAGAGCCCTTCCTTGCCGCCGAAGTAGTAATAGATCATCCGCTTCGTCGTGCGCGTGCGCGCGGCGATGTCGTCGACCCGGGCGCCGGAGAACCCCTCTTCGGCGAAGACCTCGGTCGCGACGGCGAGCAGCTCGGAGCGGGTGCGCTCGGCGTCCCTGCGTGCCTCGGCCATTCGGTCAGACTAGTGGACCCCGTTTGTACCAGATGGTACATTCGGCCGCCATGAGGACCTCGATCGCGACCGTCTGCATCAGCGGGACGCTCGCCGACAAACTCCACGCCTGCGCCGACGCCGGCTTCGACGGCGTGGAGATTTTCGAGCCTGACCTGCTCGCGGCCCCCGAGAGCCCCGAAGAGATCGCGGCCCTGGCCGGACGTCTGGGGCTGAGCCTCGATCTCTATCAGCCGATGCGCGACGTCGAGGGCGTCGACGAAGAGGCGTTCGCCGCGGTGCTGCGGCGGGCGGACGCGAAGTTCCGTCTCATGCAACGGCTCGGCATGGATCTCGTGCTCTGCTGCAGCAATGTCGCCACCGCAACGGTGGACGACGACGACGTCTCCGCCGACCAGCTGCGACGCCTCGGCGACCTGGCGGCGGGGTATGGCATCCGGATCGCTTTCGAAGCCCTCGCCTGGGGGCGTTTCGTCGACGACTACCGCCGCGCCTGGCGCATCGTCGAGCGCGCCGACCATCCCGCGGTGGGCGTGTGTCTGGACTCGTTCCACATCCTCTCGCGCGGGCACGACCTCGCGGAGATCGCCGACATCCCGAGCGAGAAGATCTTCTTCGTGCAGCTCGCCGATGCTCCGCGCCTCAGCATGGACGTGCTCTCGTGGAGCCGGCACCACCGCCTGTTCCCGGGCGAGGGAGACTTCGACCTCGCCGACTTCACGGCCCGCATCGTCCGGGCCGGATACACCGGACCCTGGTCGCTCGAGGTCTTCAACGACACCTTCCGGCAGACCGATGCCCGCCGGACCGCCCGGCACGCACGCCGCTCGCTGCGCTGGCTCGAAGACGCGGTGTCGCGGACCCTGCCGGACGCGCCGCCCGACCTGGAAATGCTCCCGGATTCGGCGGCTCCGTCCGGAATCGACTTCATCGAGGTCAAGGCCGAAGACACCTCGGCGATCGAGGAGTTGCTCGCGCAGCTCGGCTTCACCTCGCGCGGACGCCACCGCACGAAGCCGGTGACCCTGTGGACGGCGGGGGAAGCCCGCGTGATCCTCAACGAGCAGCACGCTCGGGGGTGGGACCCGCGTCTCGCCGCGATCGGGCTCGAGGTCGACGACGCCGAAGCGGTCGATCTCCGCATGAGCGAGCTCGGAGTGCCGCGCGCCTACCGACGCACGTACGCGACCGAGGAGCGTCTCGACGGGGCCGTCGCGCCCGACGGCACCGAGGTCTACTGGGCGCAGGCCGCCGACGAGGGAGAGCCCGCCTGGGTCGCGGAGTTCGAGCACGGCGAACCACGACGCGACACCGCGATCGCGGGCGTCGACCACGTGAGCCTGAGCCAACCGTGGGATGCCATCGAAGAGGCGACGCTGTTCTACACCGCGGGCTTCGCCCTCCGCGTCGACAGCGCGACCGAGGTGCCGGGTCCACGGGGCCTCGTCGCCAGTCGCGTCCTCGTCGCGCCGGGCGGGGGAGTGCGCCTTCCCCTCAACGTCGCCCCGCCGATCCTCGCCGCCGAGCGGGCCGGCGCCGCGCTCCCTCAGCACGTCGCCTTCGTCTGCGACGACGTCCGCGCCGTCGCCCGTGCCGCGAGCACGCGGGGCTTCTCTCCCCTCGAGATGCCCGCCAACTACTACGACGACATCGCCGCACGCTTCGATCTGAGCGCGGCCGACGTCGACGAGTTGCGCGAACTCCACCTGGGCTACGACCAGGATGCCGCGGGCGAATACCTGCACTTCTACACGCGCACGATCGGCGAGGTGTTCTTCGAGTTCGTCGAGCGCGTCGACGCCTACGCGGGCTACGGGGCCGGTACCGCCCCCGTGCGCCTCACCGCGCAGGGACGGCGCTGATAACGTGCCCGACATGACCACGCCCCGCCGCCTGCTGCTCGTCAACGGTCCGAACCTCAACCTCCTCGGCACGCGCCAGCCCGAGATCTACGGCTCCGACACGCTCGCCGACGTCGAGCGGGTGACGACGGAGGCGGCAGCGGAGCACGGCCTCGAGGTGCGCGCGATCCAGAGCAACCACGAGGGCGTGCTGATCGACGCGATCCACGCCGCCCGTCTCGACTGCGCGGGCATCGTGATCAACGCCGGAGGGCTCACGCACACCTCCGTCGCGCTGCGCGACGCCCTGGCATCCGTCGCTCTCCCCGTCGCCGAGGTGCACATCTCGAACATCAAGGAGCGGGAGAGCTTCCGTCACTTCTCGTACATCGAAGACGTCGCCGCCGTGCACGTGATCGGTGAGGGCGTCCCGGGGTACGCGCGCGCCGTGCACCTGCTCGTCGACGTCATCAGCGGCCGCGCGGACGGCTGAGCGCGCTGCTGCCGACCCGCGCGCAGACGACTGGTCGCGCGCGGTCGCCCGCGCCCGAGCAAGGCATCGCGTAGACTCGACCGCTGGGTGTGCGCCAGAGCGCCGCCTCCCCTCACACGAAACGGAACACCGGCACTCATGGCATCCACCGCAGACATCAAGAACGGCGTCGTCCTCAGCATCGACGGTCAGCTCTGGAACGTCGTGGAGTTCCAGCACGTCAAGCCGGGCAAGGGCGGCGCGTTCGTGCGCACCAAGCTCAAGAACGTCATGAGCGGCAAGACCGTCGACCGCACGTTCAACGCCGGCGCTAAGGTCGACATCGAGAACGTCGACCGCCGCGACTTCACGTACCTGTACAACGACGGTGAGGGCTTCGTCTTCATGGACGTCGCCGATTACGACCAGATCACCGTGGGCGCTGCCACCGTCGGCGACGCCGCCAACTTCCTGCTCGAGAACCAGCAGGTGCAGATCGCGCTGAACAACGGCAACCCGCTCTACATCGAGCTCCCGCCGTCCGTCGTGCTCGAGGTCACCTACACCGAGCCGGGTCTTCAGGGCGACCGCTCGTCGGCCGGCACCAAGCCCGCCACCGTCGAGACCGGCTACGAGATGCAGGTTCCGCTGTTCCTCGAGACCGGCACGAAGATCAAGGTCGACACTCGCACGGGCGAGTACCTCGGCCGCATCAGCTGACCTTGTCCGCCCGCACAAAGGCGCGCAAGCGCGCCCTCGACATCCTCTTCCAGGCCGACGTGCGCGGCGAGGAACTGCCGATCATGCTGGCCGCCGAGGCGAAGCGCGCCTCTTCCGAGCCCGACCGTCAGGCGTCCTGGCTGTACGCCCGCGACATCGTCGACGGCGTGATCGACAACCGCGACGCGATCGACGAGCAGATCACCACCTTCGCGAAGGACTGGTCGCTGCAGCGCATGCCCGCCGTCGACCGGGCCCTGCTGCGGATCGGCACGTGGGAGATCCTCTACAACGACGAGGTCCCCACGGCCGTCGCGATCGACGAGGCCGTGGAGCTGGCGAAGGAGTTCTCGACCGACGACTCCGGCTCGTTCGTGCACGGCGTGCTGGCACGGATCGCGCGCTCGTCCTGAGCCCTCTCGACGTGTTCCGACGCGGCCCCGACGTTTCGTCGGTGGCCGCGTCGCGGCGTTTCGGGGTGCGCGGGACGGCGGTGTGTGCGCGCGGTGGCGAGTCGGCGGTGTGCGGGCGCGAGTCGATGGCGTGCGGGCGCGAGTCGATGGCGTGCGGGCGCGAGTCGGCGGCGTGGGCGCGCGACCGCAACTCGCGCATAAACGCGATCCGCGCACAGAAACGCGAGCACAGCGTGTTTCTGTGCGCG
>NZ_LDRU01000021.1 GCF_001476285.1 Microbacterium testaceum
CATCCGGGGTCGATCAGCAGCTGGACTTGTAGACCGCGTCCTTGCCGTCGCCGTTGATGTTGTCCTTCGTGAGGATGGTGAACCCGGTCTGGATCTTCTCCTCGGTGGGCTCGCCCTTCAGCGCGGCGATGGCCTGCTTGACGCCGTCGGAGCCGATGGTGGCGGGCTCCTGGGCGACGAGGGCTTGGACGGTGCCGGCTTCGAGGGCCTTGACCTGGGCGGGACCGGCGTCGAAACCGACGATCGTCACAGCGCCCTGCTTGCCGGCCTGCTGGACACCGGTGGCGGAACCCTCCGCCGCGAACAGGTTGGCGGCGAAGATGCCGACGATGTCGGGGTCCTTCTGCAGCGCCGCGGTGACGATCTCGGCGGCGGTGGAGGGCTCGTTGTGGGAGTACTGCACCCCGACGGAGGTGAACTTGGAGTCCTTCTTGACGGCGTCTTCGAAGCCCTGGGCGCGGGCGTCGGTGGTGGAGACACCGGGGTCGGTGGAGACGACGAGGACCTTGCCGCCGTTGGGGTTGGCCTTCTGGATCGCCTCGAACGCCGCGGCGCCGCCGCCTTCGTTGTCGGAGGAGATCTGCGACACCGCGCCCGAGGGGTCTTCCAGGGTGGTGTCGACGAGGACGACCTTGATCCCCGCGGCCTCGGCCGCGGCGATCGGGGCCTGCATCGCCGACACGTCGGTGGGTGCGATGAGGAGCGCGTCGGGCTTGGACGCGACGACGGCGTCGACGATCGGCTTTTGCAGGGTGGGGTCGAACTTCTCGGGGCCCTGGGTGGTGACGGTGGCGCCTTCGGCCTTGGCCTCGGCTTCGATGCCGCACTGCATGGAGATGTAGAACTCATCCCCGGCGACGCCCTGCACGAACGCGATCTTGTACCCGTCTGCGCCGGCCGAGGCTCCACCGGAGGAGGCTCCGCCCGAACAGCCCGCGAGGGTCAGGGTCGCTGCGATGCCGAAGACCGTCAGTGCGGTCGCCTTGCTGTTCCACTTCATTGTGATCACCGTTTCTTGGTTCGGGTTGTGGGGTGTTGTGTGGATGGGGAAGGGATGCCGCCGCGGCTCAGCCGCGCCGACCTCCGCTGACGAACTTGCGCCAGAGGCTCTGGGTGTTGCCGCGCATGGCGGCCGAGCGACGGACCTGGTCGACGTAGACCGCGGCGATCAGCACCGCGCCGACGGCGACCTGCTGCCAGAAGGGCTGGACACCGGTGATGACGAAGCCGTTCTGCAGCACCGCCGGGATGAAGAGGCCCACGACCGTGCCCATGATCGTGCCGACCCCGCCGAAGAGCGAGGTGCCGCCGATCACGACCGCGGCGATGACGTTGAGGTTGGTCTGAGACTGACCGGCGATCGCTGTCGTCGAGAACTGCGAGAGCGACAGGATGCCGCCGAGCCCGGCCAGGGCACCCGAGATCGTGTAGATCTTGATCAGCTGAGCGTCGACCTTGACGCCGACGCGACGGGCAGCGATCTCGCTCGAGCCGACGGCCAGCGTGTAGAGGCCGAATCGGGTGAAGTGCAGCACGATCGCGCCGATCACGACGACCACGAGAGCGATGACGCTGATGATCGGGACACTGCCGAACACGTTGCCGTAGCCGATCGAGACGGTCAGCACGGTGGGCACGTCTCGGATGTCGACACCGCCGGTGAGGATCTGCGCGAGACCGAGCGCCATGCCGAGCGAGCCCAGGGTCACGATGAGCGGCGGGATCTTGGCCTTGGCGATGAGGAACCCGTTCAGCAGTCCCCAGCAGACGCCGCTGAGGATCGCGACGAGGATGCCGACGGTCGCGACGCCCCAGCCCTCTCCGCCCATCGCCCGCATGACGATGGCCGAGACGACGCCCGAGAAGACGAGGACCGATCCCACGGACAGGTCGATGCCCGCGGTGATGATCACGTAGGTCATGCCGACGGCGAGGACGGCGAGGATCGAGGCGTTCTGGATGATGAGGCGGAAGTTGGTCCATTGCGCGAACGACTCGGGCGCGATGATGCTGAAGACGATGATGATGGCCAGCAGCACCAGGAGGATCTGGAAGGCCTGCGTGCGCAGGATCCGGCGGACCGGGTTGACCTTCTGGTTGTCGTCGAACGTGCCGATCGCGACGGTCTCGGTGGGGGGAGTCGTGGTGCTCACTTCTGGTCGTCCTTCGTGACGGCGCCGGTCATGAGCCCGACGAGTTCTTCCATGGAGGTGTCTTTCGCGTCGATGTTGGCGACGCGGGTGCCCAGGCGCAGGACCTGGATGCGGTCGGAGACGTCGATCACGTGCGGCATCGAGTGCGAGATGAAGACCACGGCGATGCCCTTGTCGCGAACGCGGCGGATGGTCTCGAGCACGTTCTTCGTCTGACGCACGCCGAGCGCGGCGGTCGGCTCGTCGAGGAAGACCACGCGCGAGGCCCAGTGCACCGCGCGGGCGATCGCGATGGCCTGGCGCTGTCCGCCCGACATCTCGCCGACGGGGGAGGTGAGGCTGCGGACCGTGGCACCGAGCTCGTCGAACGCGGCGCGCGAGGCCTTGGCCATGTCCTTCGTCTTCATGAAGCCGAGAGCACCGGCCAGCCCGGGGCGACGGATCTCGCGACCGAGGTACATGTTCTGCACCGGGTCGAGGTGCGGAGCGAGCGCCAGGTCCTGGTAGACCGTCTCGATGCCGAGCGACGACGCGACCTGCGGGTTCGACATGTCGATCGGCTTGCCGTCGAAGAGGATCTCGCCCTCGTCGACCGCGAGGTTTCCCGACAGCGCTTTCACGAGCGTGGACTTGCCCGCGCCGTTGTCGCCGATGAGCGCGGTGACCTCGCCCGGGTAGACCTCGAAGTCGACGTTGTTGAGGGCGCGGACGGATCCGAACTGGCGCGACAGGCCCCGCGCCTGCAGCACCGGGGTGGTCGTGGTGGTGCTCATGAGGAAGCTCCTTCGTGATGTCCGACGATCCGGCTGGGAGCGTCGGTGACGGTGATGACGAGATCGGCGCGGTGGCGGCCCCGCTCGACGATGAGGGCGTTGGCTTCGTCGACGTCGCGGACCCAGGCGACGGCCTCTTCCCGGGGGTGGCCGTGCGAGAGGCGGCGCGCCACGAGGCGGTCGCGGCGCGCGTCGGCGTCGACGTCGAGGAACCAGGCCTCGTCGAGACGGGATGCCACGGCATCCCACCCGAAGGCATCGTGCAGCAGGTAGTTGCCCTCGGTGATGACCAGCGGGACGTCGGCCGGGACGAGCACGGCGGAGCCGATCGACTCCTCGAGGTCGCGGTCGAAGCGCGGGGCGTAGGCCGCGTGACCGGCGCGGATGCGGTCGAGCAGGGCGATGTAGCCCTCGACGTCGAACGTGTCGGGGGCGCCCTTCCGGTCCCGGCGGCCGAGACGCACGAGCTCCTCGTTGGCCAGGTGGAAGCCGTCCATGCCGACGAGCACCGCGTCGGTGCCGAGGGCGGCGAGCAGCGCGTCGCTGACGGTGGACTTGCCGGCACCCGGGGTGCCCGTGAGCCCGAGAACGCGACGCTCGCCCGAGTCGACCAGCCGGCGCGCTCGGGTGACGAGATCGTCGAGGCGCAGGGTCGCGGCGGCGGGCGTCGCGGCGGCGGGCGGGGTGTGGGTCACAGCGGTGTGGTCCTTCCGGGCGACGCCGCACGTCGGAGCGCTGCGTCTGTGGAGCGTGTCCGGCGGGGGTGGCCGCCGGTCGAACTCCGGTTACGGTAAGCCCACCATGTCACCGGTGTCAACACCCGTGATCAATTCGTCATGACACCGAAGTCATCCGCGTGATTCTGTGGTTATCATGGGCCGCGACGACACCGCCGTCGTCCCCACCTCCAGGACCCGCGAAAGAGCCCTCCCATGACCGAACTCACCGACCGCACCATCCTCGTCACCGGCGCCGGTGGTGGCATCGGCGGCGCGACCGTGCGCCACCTCGTCGCGGCGGGCGCCACCGTGCTCGCCGCCGGCCGCACGGCCGACAGCGTCGCCGCGATCGCCGCCGAGACCGGCGCCGAGCCCGTCGTGTTCGACCTCGAATCCGAAGACGAGATCCGCGCGGCCATCGAGGGTCGCGACCTCTACGGCGTCGTGAACTGCGGCGGCTGGGGCGGCGAGATCGCTACCCCGATGGAGACCGACATCGAGGTGTTCGACAAGGTCATGAGCATCAACGCCCGCGGTTCGCTCCTGGTGACCAAGTACGCGTCGCGCGAGATGATCCGCGTCGGCAAGGGCGGTGCGATCGTCAACGTCTCGAGCCAGGCCAGCCTCGTCGCCCTCACCGGGCACATCTCGTACGGTTCGTCCAAGGCCGCTCTCGACAACATCACGCGCGTCTCGGCCCTCGAACTCGGCGGCTACGGCATCCGCGTCAACAGCGTCAACCCGACCGTCGTCATGACGCCGATGTCGGCCTGGTACTGGGGACGCCCCGACATCGAGGGTCCGTTCCTCGACGCGATGCCGCTGCACAAGTGGGCGACCGAGGACGACATCGCCGCCCCGATCGTCTTCCTCCTCGGCGACGGCGCCGCCATGATCTCGGGCGTCTCGCTCCCCATCGACGGCGGCTACTCCAGCCGTTGAACGGATGCCACCCCGGCGGCGGCGCGGTGGGCGTCGTCGCCGGGGTGGTGGCATCCCGCGCCTGTCCCCGCGGCCCGCGCCCGTCCGCGGGTGTCGCGCCCGGGTCGCGGGCGTTGTGCACCGGTCTCGGGCGCTGTGCCCCGGTCGCAGGCGTCGGTCGGGCGCGCTCCCGCCTTGGGCAGGCCCACCCCACTGACGCTGCCGCCGAAGAGGATACTGTCTGTCACTGACACCCCAGGGGCTGCTCACGCAATTGAGCGCGCGCAATCTGCTGGTCAGCGGCGGCAACGCGCAGCAGGGGGGCCGAGAGCTGAGTCAGGCCATCAGCGGGGACACGACCGAACCCGCCGCACTCACGCACCCTGCCGAACCAAGTCCACGACGGTCGCGCCCTGCCCCTGGGCGACCGGGCCCAGGTCGACGTCGAACCCGAGCAGGCTCCGCAGAGCGCCGCCTTCTACCGGGGCGAGCGAGCTGTGGTCCTGGGCATCGC